>JAGWTK010000407.1 GCA_028876035.1 Bacteroidota bacterium | reverse complement strand
AAAACAATGCACTTACGCCACCTGTTTTTGCTTTCAAATACAGTCCTTCTACCGGTTTCTTTGAACCGTTTGCCGTCACCGGCGGTGCCGTTTCCATGCAAGATGCCACCACTTTGGAGGGCGGTTTGGTGGATCGGGTTAACCTGACAAAGCCACTGGTAAGCGCATTTTACACAGAAGATGAAGAATTCTACATCAATCTTTTTAAAACCGGATCCAGGGGACTTTCGGAAGCAGAAAAAAATATTCGTTTGTTCCTCGTGGTGGTAGCCGATACGATGGATGCATCGGTGGGACGATACTGTAGTCACGACCTGTACCGGATGAAAGAGACGTTTAATAACCTGGCCGATTATCTCGGTATCAAATTCTATCCATTGGTTATTGCCGGTCCGGCTTACAGCAAAGCCAATACTGAAAAAGCCATTGCCAACCTGAAACCAGCACCGGCCGATATCGTGGTGTTCTATTATTCGGGACATGGGTTCAGGCTCGCCGATAAACACCAGTTCCCTTTTATTAAATTAAAGACCCTGCACAAAGACCGGCAGGACGTACTCAATAATTCACTGAACATCGAGGATGTTTTCAGCACGCTGCGCAAGAAAAACGCCCGCCTCACCCTGGTGCTCAGTGATTGCTGCAACAGCGATATTGAAACGGTAAATATCAAAGGAACGCCGCCCGGCAAAACAAAGAGTTCGGGGGTCGACTGGAGTGAAGACAATATCCGCAACCTCTTCCTCAATAAAACACGGTTTTCAATTCTGGCCACTGCGGCGGATAACGGCCAGCGCGCCGCCGGTAATGACAATTTCGGCGGGTTCTTTTCCTATTTCTTCAAAACTTCGCTCGAAAACCATTGCAGTAAATTAAAAAATAGCCCCAATTGGTTTTTAGTTATGCAGCAGGCTGGCCTGCAAACGACCAACAAGGCACTGAATACGTATTGCGATAAGCCTTACATTGATGCCAATGTTTGCCGGCAAAACCCGTTGTACCGGGTTATTCCAGAGGAATAAATCCGGATTACAGATGCTCGTGAACAGGGTACTCAACGGGCCTCAGTGCGGCCATCAACTGATCCCAGCGCTGCTGCCTGCGATACGATTTCCATGCATCATCGGTTTTTAACACCCATGCATAACCGAAACCCTTGTTGATGGCTTTACCAAGATAATTCCAGGCTTGCTCCTGTTGCCCCAGGCTGGCGTAACATCTTGCCAAAGAATACAGGTAACTTGTATTTGTAGGTTCGCGTTCAATCAATTCCAGGTACCAGGCAATAGCTCTTTGCGCATCACCGGCAAGCCATTGCAGGCGACCGTTCAACTCGAGCAGTTGGGCCGGCCGGTAAGGGTGTACACGCTTTGCGGCATCGAGTAAAGACGAAGAAAGCGTAAACTCGCCTTCATGCATCGTATACTTCGCGAGCAAGAGTTGCCTTTCAAAATCGATTTCGTGGCGACTAAACAAAGAATCAAGTTGTACCCGTGCAAGCATGAACTGCCCGGCAAGGTCATAAATATCAATCAACTTTCGCCGCAGCGCGGCGTTGAAGGGTTGGAGGGCTACCGACTTCTCATACCAAACCGTCGCCTTGTTTGGAATTCCCTGCCATACATGCAAATCACCTAGTTTATTATCAATGTCTGCCAACACTGCTTCATCGCCTGAAAACAGGGAATCAGCTTTGAACAGGTACCCGATCGCATCCGTTAACGGGAACACGATACCAGGCGAATACTGCATGGGCTCGGCTATTCCCGGTAGTTCGCGTGGATGCGGTCTGATATTAATCATGTTGCCAGGCTGATTGTATAAACTTACATAGTGCTCCAGGTGCGTATCCGCATCAACTGTTTTTTTGTCGTAGTTAAAACTTTGACCAGACGTACTGAAAACATCGTACAGAAATTTGCCGGCACTGTATAACCAGGCCGGATCATTGGGAAAGCGGGCCGTTGCGCGTTGATAGAACGCATTCATTTCGTTTCTGCCGTCAAATGGTTTCAATACAGCGTAGTCTGCGATTGTTTTTTCTGCATCCCGGAAGCGGGCAAACCTTTCCTGCATAGACCATAGCAGAAAATAGCCATCCATTTCCGAAAGATTTTCAGCTATGATGGATCGATAATGCAGTTCTGCCTCTGCAAAATGATTCCAGTTATCGTAGATGCGGCCGGCAAAATAATCGTCTTCAACAGGCCTGTATTGGTAACGCCTGAATTCCGCCCCGATACAGTCTTTATTTTTACTCGCTGGCAGTAATGCAATCATTGAATCGCAGTACCTGTTGAATTGCGCCGAATCAAGCCGGTTGCGGATGGCATAGGCAAAAATCAGCGCAGCTTCCTGCCAACGCCGCTGTTTAAACAAGAGTCGGCCCAGGTAATGGAAGGCCAGCGGATTAAGCGAGTCGAGCTGTAATACCTGTTTGTATTTTTTTTCCGCAGCGCCGCTGTCTTCCCGAAGTTCGGCATACATTCCCAGTACGAAGTTGCCCAGCACGTCATTTGGCCGGATAAGGCTGCTGTCGATAGCACAATGGGTTTCCGGATTTATGGCAAGGGGCAGGACGCTCACCAAAGGGCGCTGTGTAACGGGTTTGAAATGGAACCCTTTTTTCCTCAGATCGGCTTCGAAATAAAAGGAATCGGCCAATGCGTATTGTGTTGTTCGCAGGTATATATTCCCGAGTTCTTCGAAGGGATAATAGTGCCGCGTATTGATATCGATGCTCTTCAGGTATTGTTCTTCAGCCGTCAACAAGCGACCTTTCTTTTGATTCAACAGGGCCGTATTGATCCAGGCAATCTGCAGATCGGGCTGAAGCCGGAGCGCTTCCTTCGACGCTTCTTCGGCTTTCGTCCAGTTTTTTTTGTCGCGGGTATACAATCCGGCCAGATTTGCCCATGGGATGGCCCATTGCGGTGCGATACGGGTGGCGTATATAAAAGCTTTTTCTGCAGCAGCGAATTGATCTTTGAGAAAGTACAATACCCCTAATTCGTTGTGGATATAGGCAGCATTAGGTTCCAGCATCAGTGCTCTTTGCTGGTAGGCCATTGCGGTATCAATTAATCTGCGTGGATCCTTTACCGTTGGTACTTTGATTCTTGCCGCAACGCCGCCAAAATATTGTGTTTTGATCTCAAGTATTTTTCGCATATAGGCCGAGGGTGCTGTTAGTTTAGCAGCCACCGAAAACATACGCGGATACACATTGTAATCATCCGCATAACTGGAATAGTAACTACGTCGGGTAAGTTCGGCCGCATCTCCCTGCAGGTAGGCATTGATCACGTCATCGCCCCTTGCATTCAGTACGGTGGCCATTTTCGTGGAAAATCGCTGGAGCGCATCCTTGTTGGTACGTATAGAGCTACGCAACAGTTCCAGGTTATCAAAAAGTTGTTTTTGTTCGTCTGGCTTAAGGTCAGAAAGCTGCCCGATATTGTGTTCCAGGAACTGCACGATCTGGTCGGGCAACGAATCAGGATGAACTTTGTCAAGCAAGGTAAAGTCAAACAATTTCTCTACTTCGCTTCCATTAATGGCGTTGAAAAAATACGTTTGCGGTTGTTTTGGCAGCGCAGCAGGTCCCGGTGCAGCAGCACTTATGAGTAACTGTGGCGGATGAGCCGGCAAAGGATTCACAACAGACAACCGAAAATCATCTTTACCCGTTGCCACCGGCGTTTGTTTCATTGCCTTTTGTCGTAACAGCTGATCAGCTGCCAGTGATGAATCGAGGTATTGCCGGATTTCCTGCAGGGTAACGATTCTGTCAAGATCCTTATCAGCATAGCCCTGTAGCCCGTTGAGCAGGTAATATGAGAAAGCCCCTCTGCCCCCACCCCAGCCCGCATCTTCGGCCGACAGCTGATCAGGTGCACATGAAGTGATTCGGATCTCACTGTTTTGAACCGTGCGCAGTTGCTGGCCGATTAATGTATTTGCCCGAAAGTCGGAACCGGCCAGTTTTCCGGAGTGACAGGCGTCTGTAATCAAAATCACTTTTGCCTGTGTTTTCACCGATAGGGTGTTTGCGAAGTTG
>JAGWTK010000406.1 GCA_028876035.1 Bacteroidota bacterium | reverse complement strand
ATTCACTTTTACGAATTGTATAAAATCCATTCCAAAGCCATCGGGGAGATGGTTATCCAGGAATATAATGGAGGGTGCTTCCTTTCCCAGGCGCCGGGTAGCGGCTTCCAGGTTGTTAACGAAATAGGTGCTGAAATTATGCTTGCGCAATATCCGGCTTAGTAATACCCAAATATCCGTTTCGTCGTCAATAATCAGTGCGTTTGGCATTGCTATCCTGTTGTTGAATTGGCTTCAGAACGGCTAGTTGGACGTTCCCCCGCACTAAAACCAGTGCTTCGATAAAAATAAATTTAATGCCATTTTTATGCCGTTGAATTTTGATGGGCGGAAGCTGACAGTCTGCCCTTATGAAAGCTCGTGTGTAGAGAAAAATACCCGCGGACTTGTCGTTGAACGGATTTGCGGGGCGAATACTGCATGGCATGTGCTTTGAAAAAAAGGAGGTACATCAAAAACAATGGACATGAAAAAGACAGTATGGACGGTATTAGCAGTTTGCTCGATTGGTTTTGCCCATGCACAGAATGGCCAAACGGAAATCACTCCCCGCAATTCCTGGCTGAAACTGGGTGCTAACCTTGGTGCACCGGTAGGAACGGCTTCTAATTACACGGGTTTTACAGCAGGTATTGAATTGAAGGGACAACTCATGGAAACGCGGCATGTTGGCCTGGGCCTCACCACAGGATACAATCACTTTTTTGGGAAGAACGGCTTCGATGGTTTCGGAACATTGCCCCTGGGTGCGTTCATAAGGGTATACCCGGCGAAAGAAGGATTTTTTGCCGGGCTCGATGGCGGCTATAGCTTTGTTACTGAAGTGGCTAACGCAAAAGGTGGTGGCTACATCAGGCCACAGCTCGGCTACCATAATTACAATTGGAATATTTTTGGCTACTATAATAATATCTTCAGAAGCGATCTTAACGGTGGTGATATTGGCAGTGTGGGCATAGGAGCAACGTATAATATCCGCTTCCGGTAAACCAAACCCGTTCATCGCAATGCACCTGAAACTACCCTCGCAGCCGCTGGTCATCCGGCTGGCCTGTACCCTGCTTAGTCTGATGGCCATCGGCTACCTTGTTATTCTCGGAAAAGAGATCATGGCGCCTTTCCTGTTTGCCTGTCTCTTTTCCGTTCTTTTGTTGCCCCTCGCAAAATTCTTCGAAAAAAAATGGCGGTTCCGGCGCAATATGGCTTCCATGGCGGCCGTACTGCTGATGGTGCTGTGCATCGGCGGCCTCTTTTATTTTCTTGGCGCGCAAATGAGCCGACTGGCAGATGACTGGCCCCAGTTCAAAGAGCAGTTGAATACCTCGATTTCCGATTTACAACATTGGATATCCCGCAGTTTTCATATTTCAATGACAAAGCAGGCGAATTATGTAAAGGATGCAACCACAAAAATGGTGGATACCGGGGCCAGTGTGGCAGGTGCTACCCTCGTGAGTGTTTCTTCCATCGTAATTTTTACGGTCTTCACGATGATCTACACTTTTTTCTTTTTGTTTTACCGCGGCCTCATCCTGAAGTTCCTGGTAAAAGTCTTTAAGGAATCAAACGGAGGATTGGTAGTAGAGATTATTGAACAGGTGCAATTCATCGTGCGGAAGTACATCGTAGGGTTGCTAATTGAAATGTCCATTGTTTCGGCCGTCGTTTCTATCATCTTTTCACTGATGGGGGTCAAATACGCCGTGCTGCTGGGCGTGGTTACGGGTATTTTTAACCTGGTTCCCTATATCGGTATTTTTTCGGCTATCATCCTGAGCGCGCTGATCACATTTGCATCTGCCGCGGCTGGTAAAGTATTGTGGGTGGTGATTGTGCTGGTGATCGTGCACATGCTCGACAGCAATCTGCTGCTACCGCTGGTGGTGGGTTCAAAAGTTAAGATCAATGCCATGATCACCGTGTTAGGGGTGGTATTGGGGGAGATGATGTGGGGTATACCCGGTATGTTCTTGTCCATCCCTGTCATTGCCGTTCTCAAAATCATCTTCGACCGCATCGAACCAATGCAACCCTGGGGATTGCTCCTGGGAGAAGACGATACCGGCCCGAAATCAGCCGTTGAAAAAACATTGGGCACCGAACCGACGTTGGAAGACAGGGTAGGCGCAGATTTGCAAGAGCCCGATAATACATCCGTATAAACAGCCCTTAAAGCCCCAATCTGGATAGGATCGGAATCTCCTACATTTGACAATAAATCAGGAGCATGCCCGACATTTTTTGTTTCGGCACAGAAGCACTAACGGTTCAAAAAGCTATTGCCATCGCCGCTGGTCAAACGAAAGGTATCTTTAACCAGGCGGCCACCGCCCGCATCCGGCAAAGCGAACAGCATGTACAGTCAATCGTAGATCATGAAACCACGGTGTACGGCATCAATACGGGCTTTGGTATCCTCGCGAACAGCAAAATATCAGCGGCCGATACCCGTGTTCTGCAACATAAAATTTTACAGAGTCATAGTGTAGGCGTGGGCGCTGCGGTTCCGGCCGAAATTGCCAAACTGATGCTCATCACCAAAGTGCAGGCGCTGGCCAAGGGTTATAGCGGGGTGCGGCTGGAGACATTGGAACGCATTTGCTGGCATATTGACAACGATATTATTCCACTGGTGCCGGAAAAAGGCAGTGTGGGCGCCTCGGGAGACCTGGCGCCGCTGGCCCATCTTTTCCTGCCGCTGATCGGGCTCGGGGAATGCCTGTATAACGGTACCGTACAACCGACCGAAGCAATTCTCGCGCAACATGGACTGCCGCCTTTGCAACTCGGACCAAAAGAGGGGCTCGCACTGATCAACGGAACCCAGTTTATCCTTTCTTTCGCAGTGAAGGCCGTTCAACGCCTGCACAATTGCCTGGAGGCTGCCGACATCATTGGGGCGATGAGCCTGGAAGCACTCACCGGAACGAAAGCCCCCTTCGACGCCAGGTTGCACGCCCTTCGTCCATTCGCCGGCACACAACTCGTAGCGCAGCGACTGCGGCTATTGCTGGAAGGTTCGGAAATCATGCAGAGTCATATCGACTGCGGCCGGGTGCAGGATCCCTACAGTTTGCGCTGCATGCCGCAGGTACACGGCGCCAGCAGGAATGCCTGGCATCACCTCAAAGCACTCACGGAGACTGAACTCAATGCCGTTACCGATAATCCCATCATCTTCGACGAAACAGATACGATCAGTGGGGGCAATTTTCATGGACAGCCGCTGGCCCTGCCGCTCGACTATGCCTGTTTTGCAGCCGCTGAACTGGGTAATATATCCGACAGGCGTTGCTATCTTTTGCTGGAAGGCAAATGGGGACTGCCCATGTTGCTGATGAATGATGTGGGATTAAACAGCGGCTTCATGATTCCACAGTATACCACTGCAGCGCTGGTTTCAGAGAATAAAACGCTTTGTTTCCCCGCAAGCGCCGATAGTATCCCTACTTCACTGGGACAGGAAGATCATGTGAGTATGGGCAGTATCAGCGGAAGGAAGGTGAACCGCATATTAGACAACCTCGAATTTATACTGGCGATTGAATTGCTGAGCGCCTCACAGGCCATCGAGTTCAGGCGCCCTTTGCAAAGCAGCCGCCTGCTGGAATATGCGCATGAGTATACCCGTGAGTTGGTGCCTTTTGCCGCCGAAGACCGGTTGTTTGCCAATGATATTAATGCAGTGGCCGGCATTATCCGCGATTTCTCTTTTGTGCAGGCTATCAGTCAGGTGGCACAATCAGGAGGTATTTTTTTGAATAAAGGATTTGATGAGTTTGTACTGTAATTTTTCTGTCTTATAAAATCTTCACCATGGCATCCTACGACCCGGTAAAATATTCAACGCCCACTGGAAATACACTTCGTTGCAAAGGCTGGATTCAGGAAGCGGCGCTTCGTATGCTGCTGAACAATCTCAATCCGGAAGTAGCGGAACGTCCGGAAGAATTAATCGTATACGGCGGCCGGGGAAAAGCTGCCCGGAATATTGAAAGTCTGGATACCATCATTCATTGCCTTGAAAAGCTCGGCAACGAAGAAAGCTTGCTGATACAAAGCGGT
>JAGWTK010000405.1 GCA_028876035.1 Bacteroidota bacterium | reverse complement strand
ACTTTTTCTTTAAAGAGAAAATATCGGATGCTAATTACTATTACTCATTAAGCTTCTTCACCGTAGTTGAGTATACGAGCTTCAGTGTTTATTTTTTCCTACATTTCAAATCAAAAATTTTTAGGAGTGTCCTAATAGCTTTTTCATCAGTTTTTCTACTAATTGCGATCTACAACATCGTTTTTGATATTACGCATAGATTTGATTCTCTACCATTTTCGATTGAGTCTATTTTAATTATTTGTTATTCAATAGCATATTTTTACGAGCAACTAAAAGATCCTGAAACAAGCTTTATCTATTCAACCAAGACTTTTTGGGTAATAATCTCTATACTACTATACTTATCCACTGCATTTATCTTTTTTATCGCAATAGCATATATGACAGAGAAAGAAAAGCACGAGTACTGGATCATTAACTATCTCGCTAATATTAACAAGAATATTTTACTTTCAATAGCATTTGTACTTCGACCGAGCACAACAACTCTTAAAAGGCACTATTCGATTTGAGGACATAACTATAGAAAGGAAAATTTGCACAACCCACGACACCCTAGCTTGAACCATGTTTTTGATTCAGATAAATAACTCGTCAGGATTGCCAGCTTTTGTCTTCTTCGGAACCTTCGGCATGTTAACCCTCGCCGTAGGCCTGATTGTATTCATCATATTTCACCAGCGAAAGGTCATCCGCTACCAGAGCACCCTGCAGCGCATGGAACAGGATCAGCAACGCATGTTGCTGAATGCCTCCATCCGCCTCCAGGAAGAAGAGCGACAAAGACTGGCGGCCGACCTGCACGATGATGCAGGCCCCCTCCTCGCTACGGCCCGCTTATACCTCAACGAAAACCTGGTCAACCTCGATAAAGCTACCCAGCTCCAAAGTATCTACAACGCCAAACAAATCATCGACGATACCATCCAGCTGATCCGGAACATCTCTCATAGCCTGATGCCCCCCACCCTCAAAAACTTCGGACTGGAATCAGCAGTGAACGACCTCTTTCAAAAAATCAGTGGTTCGGGTAGCCTCAACGCCAGCTGCCGCTTCCACGATTACAAAGAACGCCTTAAGGCGGAAGATGAACTTATCCTGTTCAGGGTGCTCCAGGAGCTCGTTAACAATATCCTCAAACACAGTAACGCCAGCTTTATCCATGTTACCCAAAACATTAACGGCGATCGGTTTTTCCTCCGGCTGCACCACGATGGACGCGGCCTTACCCAGGCAGATTTTGAAAAATTGAATAAAAGCCCGGTAGGACTGGGCTTGAAAAATATCCAAAGCCGCCTTAAATTATTAAGTGGAAATATATACTTTGAGAAAGACGTGTCGCAGACCTACTACAAGGTAACAATCGAGCTTTCTAAAGAAGAGATCCTCTGATAAAATGAAACCAGGGTTTTCTTCGTTAAATAGTGAAAAAGTGTAATTTAGCTATCTCCAATATCGCCTGAACCAATGAGCCTGATTAAAGTAGCCATCGCTGACGATCACAAAATTTTCCGGAAAGGAGTCATCCTCTCTCTCCGCCCCTATGCCAATATAAAATTTGTGATGGAGGCCGAGAACGGCCAGGAACTGATCGACAATCTCCCAGGTGAAGAAACGCCCGAAGTAATATTGATGGACCTGCGCATGCCCCGCAAAGACGGCATTGAAGCCACTAAATGGGTCGCCAAACACTATCCCCAGATTCATGTTATTTGCCTCACCATGTTCGAAGATGAGCGCTTCGTGAGCCATATGATGGAAGTGGGCGCCAATGGTTACCTGCTGAAAAGCGCCGAGCCCCAGGAAATAAAAAAGGCCATTATGGAAGTGGTTTCCAAAGGCTATTACCTCAACAACTTCGTGAACCGGATCCTGCTGAAAAAATCGCACTCCAAACAAAAAGTAGCCCCCAACCTCTCCCAGGAGATCACCATATCCGATCGCGAACGCGAAGTGATCAAATACATCTGTATGGAATTTACGGCGCAGGAAATTGCACAAAAACTGGAAGTAAGTCCGCGTACCGTAGAAGCCATCAAAGACCGGCTGATGGAAAGATTCGGATCAAAGAATACGGCCGGACTGGTATTTTTCGCTGTGAAGAACAACCTGATCGACTAAGCCGGAGATCAAAATACAATTTCAGGCACCTCCCCTGGCACCAGCAAACGGCCGCTGGTCTTACTGCGTATATCCTCCACTGTTACACCAGGCGCCCGTTCCCGGAGGATAAACTGTCCGTCTTCTATATCCATGACGGCCAGCTCAGTTACTACTTTCTTCACACAGCCTACACCTGTTAATGGCAAACTGCACTTATCCAGCAATTTCGATTCTCCTTTAGGATTACTGTGCATCATCGCCACAATGATATTCCGGGCGCTGGCTACCAGGTCCATTGCTCCGCCCATGCCTTTTACCATTTTCCCCGGTATCTTCCAGTTAGCGATATCACCGTTTTCACTCACTTCCATCGCACCCAGTACTGTTAGATCAACCTTGCCCGCCCTAATCATACCAAAACTTTCTGCACTGTCGAAAAATGCACCACCAGGCAGAATCGTCACCGTTTCTTTTCCTGCATTGATCAAGTCCGGATCAATTTCTTCTTCCGGTGGATAAGGCCCCATCCCCAACATTCCATTCTCACTCTGTAAAAAAATGCTGATGCCAGCGGGAATATAGTTCGCCACCAATGTTGGAATTCCAATACCTAGATTCACGTACATGCCATCTTTCAATTCGCGTGCAATACGACGGGCAATACCAAATTTATCAAGTGCCATGGAAAGAGTTTGAAGTGATAGAAAAGGATATTCGGCCGGCTAGCTGGATGCGAGCTTTATTGTTTTGCGTTCAATTCGTTTCTCATATTGTTGTCCCTGGAAAATCCGGTGAACATAAATGCCGGGCACATGTACCTGGTCGGGGTCCAGCATTCCCGGTTGTACCAACTCTTCAACTTCCGCAATCGTGATGTCGCCCGCCCTCGCCATCGAGGTAGAAAAGTTACGGGTCGTCTTCCTGAAAACAAGATTGCCCATGCTGTCCCCTTTCCATGCTTTTACAATGGCGAAGTTTGCATGCAGGGCATACTCCATGAGGTGCGGTTTGCCGTTGAAGTCCCGCACTTCTTTGCCTTCTGCTATCTCCGTTCCATAACCCGCAGGTGTATAAAAGGCAGGGATGCCCATACCAGCCATCTGGATGCGCGTGGCGAGGGTGCCTTGTGGTACCAGGTCTACTTCCAGCTCACCACTGAGCAATTGCCGCTCAAACTCTTCGTTTTCTCCTACATAAGAGCTAATCATCTTCCTGATTTGCCTGGTCTTTAACAGCAGACCCAGCCCGAAATCATCTACACCGGCATTGTTGGATATACACGTCAGATCATTTACTCCCATCTTTACAAGCGCAGCAATGCTGTTTTCAGGTATTCCGCATAAGCCAAATCCGCCGAGCATAATGGTACTGCCATTGGCAATGCCGGCGAGTGCATCCATTGCATTGCTGTACACTTTATTCATAAAACCTGTTTTAAAATTATCGAATAGGAGGCGGCCGCAGGATTGAAGAGTCTGCAGGACGTTTAACAGCCGTATCGGCCTTAGGTTTATAGAGATCAGATCTTTGTCGCTGCGCCACCGCAACGATGGAATCGAACATTACCTTGGCAATATCGGGATGGTCCAGATAATAGCGGTAGCTGCTGCGGAATTCTGCCTCTGACACTTTATTAAGCGCGAAAATCTGCTGGTATCGCTTGATGCGTTCAGTGCTGCTCTTCTTCAAAGTATCCTTTGTAAGCACCATATTCACATACTCATCCGCCTGCATCAATTGCCATACGATCGTCTGCATATTTTTCACCGGGATAACCCCGGCAGGAGCCTGGTCATCGCCGCTACATGCGAGCAGTGTGCAGATGGATGCCAGCACAATTACCCGCTTCATCGCAGCTCCTGTTTATAATTGTTGGCGTTGCTGATATCCATTTTCTGTAGAAGTTCCAGCGCACGGCTTTTTTCGTCGGGCGCCGCCTTCTTAAAAATACCAATCATCTCCCGCGATCTTC
>JAGWTK010000404.1 GCA_028876035.1 Bacteroidota bacterium | reverse complement strand
ATTCCAGCTCGGTCGACTTCCCATTGCCGAAGTCTACCACCGCCTTGTAGGTACCCAATTCCTTCACTTCTTCCGGAATACTGATACGCTTGCGGTCGATTTCGTAGCCTTTCTGGTCGCGGATAGCACGGGAAAGCTGCAATGAGGTTACAGAACCGAAGATCTTGCCGCTGGTTCCGGTTTTCGCACCCACTTTCACAGGACCTTCCTGCAGTTTGGCAATTACCGAGTTTACCTCTGCCAGCAATTTCGCTTCCCTTTTAGCCTGCTGCTTTTGCTTTTCCTCCATCTGACGAAGGTTAGATGGGTTGGCTTCTACAGCCAATTTTCTGGGGATCAGGAAGTTACGTGCGTAGCCGTTTTTTACCTTCACCAGTTCGTTGGATGCGCCCAAATTGTCTACATCCTGGATTAAGATTACTTGCATGGTGCTTGTTTTAGTACCCCTGGCCCAATCAATTAAGATTCAGACTGTCTCCCGCTTACAACGGGGTTAGGGTAGGTTACCAAATAAATTCAAAATTTAAAATGCAAAACTCAAAAAGCCCATACCGCGATTTACCGCTTTTGACTTCTAAATTTTTACTTTTTACTTCAACAAATCCGTAACGTAAGGCAGTATCGCCATCTGGCGCGCTTTCTTCACCGCATCGGCCACTTTGCGCTGGTATTTCAGCGAGTTACCGGTAATACGGCGGGGCAGCAATTTACCCTGCTCGTTCAGGAATTTTTTCAGAAACTCGCCATCTTTATAATCGATGTAGCGGATGCCCATCTTCTTGAAACGGCAGTATTTCTTTGCACGCTTCTCCGTCTTAATGGCGGTGAGGTATTTAATTTCGTTTGCTTTTGCCATGGATTAAGCCCCCACTGTTTTTTCTGTTCCTGATGCTACGCCACTTCTCTTTTTTGCATTGTACTCGACGGCGTATTTATCGAGCGCGGTGAACATGTGACGGAGCACACTCTCGTCACGAAGAAGTTGAATTTTCAACTTCTCATTGAAGCTGGATGGCGCTGAATACTCCATTACCCAGTAAAGACCTGTTGTCTTCTTGGCAATGGGATAGGCCAGTGATTTCAGTCCCCAGGGATTTTCGTGCACTACCTCTCCGCCGTTTTCTTTCACCAGCGAAGCGTACTTTTTCTGAGCAGCTTTAAAGTCTTCCTCAGACAGCACAGGGGTAAAAATCACCATCAATTCGTAGTTGTTCATTGACCCTGTTTTTGATTAAAAAATAATTGGGGTGCGAAGGTAAGGGAAAGCCATGAAGAGACAAAGCGGGACAGGCAAAACTTTGGTGCTTTTTTGGCGGTTACCTGCACCTGCAAAAATAGAAAAAGCCCCCCGGTAAATGGGGGGCTTTTATCCAATCTGTACAGATACTTTATTGAATCACAAGTTTTTGGGTTTGAACGCCGGACGGGCCGATCATTCGCACTGTATATACCCCTCTGCCAATGCCTGCTAAGCTGATATCAGCACTGGAAGTTCCCTGTGACAGGATCACCTGTTTTACGGAACGGCCGTTGCCATCAAGCAGGGTTACCGTAATTGCTGACCCAACATTTTCCAGTGTCACATGGAGATAGCTGCTGGCCGGGTTCGGACTCAGTTTCACAATCGCGTCTTTTCCAAAGTTCAGCTTGATCACTTTAGAATAGGTGAACTTATTGTCCTTATCCAGCTGCTTCAAACGGTAATAGTTATCACCGGGCAGCGGGCTGGCATCAATGAATTGGTAAGAAGCGGCCTGACCAACTGCGGCTACCGTTCCCCTGCTGCTGAAATTGCTGCCGTCGGCCGAACGTTCTACTACAAACGTAGCGCTGTTGGTTTCTTCAGTCGTTTTCCACTCCAATTGTACCGACTTGCCATTCTTCACAGCCGTGAAACTGGCGAGTTTAACCGGCAACAAAGCCGCGTCGAAAGCAAAGCGGGTAAAAATCGGGTAGTGGTCACTGGTAGTAGTGCCATAATTCGCCACCAGCGAAGCAACATCTGTAAGAACGGTGGCGGATGCATTCAGGAAGAAAGGCTTCATCTCATTGGACACCACTACATGATCAATAACATCATTGTAGGCGATGGTTGACTTCTTGCCGGTAAGACTAAGGGCGGTGAGCGTAGGCGAGGAGAACGCCGCCGCATCATCGGTAAATACCTTGTAAGACGAATAACGCGGACTGATGCCATCTGTAATCGTGGAATCCAGGTCGTCGTTGAAATCGCCAAGGATGATAATGGGATCGTCGGGGTATTGCGTATTCAGGTAATCGTGCAGCGCAATCGCTCCGTTTTTCCTTCTATCGTAGGAAGTGGCCGTTGGCGACGTATTTGCCTTCGCATGAACCGCTACAAAATGAACGCGTTTAACAATGCCACCAAGGTTTACATCGGCCGTCATCATAAACGGATACCTGCCACTGCTCCAGTAGCTGTAATTGGGATTGGTCAAATCTGCGGCGGTATTCACGCCATTGCTCAGCAGCGATGTGGTGTCAATATTGCTGATCACCGCGGTATTGTATACAAACGCTTCTTTTTGCAGACTGCTCATCGGGGACGCGCCGCTCTCAAAAGGATTGCCATGTGATCCATAATTACAAATGATATAGTTGTAGCCCGGCATAGAGCTGCGAACGATATTGCCCAGTGCAGCTGTATCTACCACCTCTACCAGCGCATACAGGTCTGCCCCAATGGCAGGCAAAATGGTTTGTGCATTCGCTTTTTGTTGTGCCTTATTCGAAGGGCCAAGTGTGGGGTCGCTGCTGCCAAACCATTCCATATTCCAGTTCACAACTTCAAGGGTCTTGAGCGGGTCGATACTGGTTCCTTTTACCACTACGCTGGTATCTGCAGCACCTCCTGTACTTACCGTTACCAAACCGGTAAAGTTCTGGTTGGCCTTGTTGGGTGCAAAACGTACCCAAACGGTTTTGGTCTGGTCATTTGCTTCCGCTTCCGTAAAATTAATACCGGATGCATAACTGCTATTGTCTTTCGATACTTCGAACATACCGGAAGCATTTACATTGATACCCGTACCGCCGGCCAGGTCATTCCCGATAACGGTGAATGTTTTTACCAACGTATTGCCAGACGGAGCGTAAAAGAATTCAATATTGTTCGTGCTGACCGATAAAGAGGGCGGCGGAGGCGTAGTAGAGTTAATAATGCTGATATCATCCAGTGTCCAGCGCGCCCCATCATCATTGGTGGAAGTGTAAACAAACGCAATGTATACCTTAGGCTGCTTATAGGCGGCGAGGTTGATATTGGCAGATTGTGTCCAGGTGTCTGAGGTTTGGGCCGGGAACTTACCATTGAGGTTAATCCAGGTAGCAAGGTTGGGGTCGCCGGTGCCTGTGTAGTCAGTTGATACTTTCAACTGCAGCGGAGCACCATTGAACTTCGTGCGGCTATAAAACGACAACAAAGGATAGGTGGTTCCGGTCAGATCCAATGCCGGCGAAATCAGCCAATCTGTGTTCAACACATTGCCCAGCGTATTATCGTAACCGTTCATTTGTACAGCATTCGGGAAAGGAGCGGTGCCGCCGGGCGCATTGGGATCTCTTCCAAAACCCGTGCAATCCCATACCGCTGTTCCATTCACACTAAACTGTGTAAAGCCATTGGGCAGAAGTCCCGTTCCAGTACAATTCTGGAAGTCGAAGCTAACAGGGATACTGGTACCTGTATTCGAGAAAGTAGTGAAAGCCCAGGCTGTTGGTGCAGTAATACCAGCAAAAGCATTATTATATGCGTCCTTGAACGCCCCCGGCGAAATCAGGATATAGTATGATTTCCCCTGCGCAAGTGTTGCCGGGAAAGTGATGGTGTTATTACTACCCAATACCACTGACGGATCACTTACATCCAGCGGTGTTCCCGCTACCCCGTTTTCATACACAGTAATGGTGCCGCTGCCTTTCACGACCTGCTTATCAAAAACCATTGAAAGCGTGATATTGTAGGGTACTCCTGCCGTGCTATTGGGCGGCGTCAGCGAAGTGATGGCAGGTGCCATAGTCGTATAGCCAGCGTTGCGCGGAACGGGGGCAGTTACCGCAAAGTCGGATAGGTTA
>JAGWTK010000403.1 GCA_028876035.1 Bacteroidota bacterium | reverse complement strand
AAAGCATTATTGATATCTGCGAAGCCATCCATGCAAACGGCGGACTGGTGTACATGGATGGTGCGAATATGAATGCGCAGGTGGGACTCACTTCCCCCGGTATGATTGGGGCTGATGTTTGTCACCTGAACCTTCACAAAACCTTCGCCATACCGCATGGTGGCGGGGGGCCGGGTGTAGGACCCATTTGTGTAAATGATAAACTGAAACCGTATTTACCCGGACATATAACACTGCCTGGCAAAAAGGCGGCTGGTGCGGTTTCTGCTGCTGCTTTTGGTTCCGCATCTATCCTGCTTATCAGTTATGCCTACATAAAAATGCTGGGTGCAGAAGGTATGCGCCGCTCCACCGAGTACGCCATCCTTAACGCTAACTACATGCGGGCACGTTTGGAAAAACATTACCCGATTTTGTACCTGGGCAGCAATGGCACCTGCGCGCATGAATTCATCGTTGACCTGCGTCCGTTTAAGGCGACCGCCGGCATTGAAGCAGAAGATGTAGCCAAACGCCTGATCGATTATGGATTCCACGCACCCACCATGAGTTTCCCGGTACCAGGCACTATTATGATTGAGCCCACCGAGAGCGAAGACAAAGCAGAACTGGATCGCTTCTGCGATGCGCTGATCAGTATTCATGCAGAAATCAAAGCCATTGAATCCGGTAAAGCAGACAAAACAAACAATGTGCTGAAGAATGCACCCCATACACAATGGACAGTATGCAGTTCCAGCTGGGAGCATCCCTACACCCGCGAGGAAGCTGCTTTCCCCCTGGCTTATGTAGTAAAGAATAAATTCTGGCCCAGTGTTGCACGTATCAACAATACCCATGGCGACCGCAATTTGATTTGCACCTGCGAGCCGATGGAATCGTATATGAACTAACAATCACTTTATATTACACAAAAGGCCGGTTTGCACCGGCCTTTTTTCATAAACGTATTGTCTAACGCCTGCCGACAGCAAAACGAAGGCCTGCACTTACGGCGATGTGATTGGAAAGCGTATGAACATCCATGTTGTTATTTGGATTTGTAAGTGGACTCATCAGGACCACATAGCCAGCATCTACTTTCAAAGCAGTACGGCCTGCAAGTTGACATACCGCACCGGCGCTGGCTCTGCCGCCCACATAAATGCCCACATCCTCAGGATAGTGATCGATGCTGTAATTGATGTCCGACACTGTTGTTGGATTGTCTCCGGTGCCGGTGCCTGCCAATACGGTTAGTCCAATCGACAAGTACGGCCTTATTTTGTTATCCCCTTGTTGGTTATTCACCAGGAAGAATCCGAAATTATAGGAATACTGCACATTGACAGACGATTTGCTTGAGACTTTAACGTCTTTTACATCGTTGTTTTGATAATTTATTCCGGGCGTTGTGTAAGAAAATTTAAAAGGCAATAAGACGGATACCGTACCGTACGTAAAAAAGGCCCGGTCATCGTGTTCCCTCGACCCTTCGTAATAAATGCCGACCCCGGTAGCGTTGTTGCTAAAATGCATGCCGGTAGCTCCAAAGCCAACAGTCCGGCTTCGGCTCCGTCCTAAAGAACCTGTTTTTTTATACTGCGCAAATCCGGTACTGCACAAGGCTATGGCCAGTGCAAGAAAGACCATTTTTTTCATAGGAATAGAAGTCGGCTCTTAGCCTTTAGGTTTCAGAAGTATGTATTTGTACGACAGGTTATACGCAGCATCGATAAACGCCAGCATCTGCGGCCATTTCGCGGCAGGTACCGAGGTTTGCTTGTACACTTTTGTAATCTTAATGGTAACAGTAGCCCCGTCCTGTTTGGCTTCGCAACTGTACTTACCGGTTTCATTGTCTACCGATGTGTTCAACTCTTCTACCCCTGCCACCGTGTAGCCATCCGGAATTTTGAAGTTGATGGTCCAGTTATAGGTTTTCGCATAACCCACACTGATGTCCAGTTTCCGCACCCGCTCTTCTTTTTTAATCTGCAACTGCGGGCCAACGAGCCCACTCAGGTTAACAAGGTATTTCTTGCCGGCCTTCCGGATCAAACCAGACAACTCAAAATCTTCTGTGAATACAAGGTCTTTTTTCTTTTCGCTGCGGCCATCGCTGTTGATGGAGAAATTGGTAAACTTCACCTTTTGCTGAAACTCCTTCTCCAATTCATTCTTCACGAATTCCGGCTTCGCCTTCTTGTATTCTTCTTTGATAGCCTTAATGGACTTTTCGTACTCGTCCTGCTGATTGGCCCGCATCCTTTCAACGGGTGACTCGCCGCCGTAATACTTATAGTCATCCAGCATATAAGTGGTCAGCCGCATGATATCACTGATATTGCTGGTCTTTACCATGCCGGTCATCGTGGCGGTTCTCGACAAAACCGCATTGCTGAAATCGGGCGAAACAGAAGCGTTGATTACATAAGAAGCTACGTTATCGGCAGGGCCTGCATCGGGTAGCTTGATGGGTTTGATATCGGGTTGCTTCGATCGGCCCTCGGGTGGCGTCAGCAGGTAGGCTTCATTGCCCAGCAGGTTTTGATGCAGTTCGCCGGGAATGGAATGGTCGGTACAATTAAAATAAATCTGGTTATTAATTTTGATCGCATAGTGAATCTCCTGGTCGAACAGTACATCCTTAAGTTTTCCGATACTGTTCGATGTAGAGATGATCAAATCGGATTTGATATCGCGCTGGTAAAGCAAGGAACCAAAAATATAGGCCCACACTTTATCGCTGAGGTAATTATTCTGAAAAACCACTTTGTTGCGGATATAGTAGTAGATGTTTTTTACATATTGTGCATCTGTCCAATCCTTTGCCCCCATCTTCTTCAAGTCAGCCCAGGCAGCATTTACAAAAGTTTGCACCGTATACGTATTCGTCATCCAGCTATCCCCCGTGTTCTGGTAGTTCTCCCAGGCTTTGCGTGCCAGTTCTTCTTTTTCGAAACCCGCCTTTAGCTCCCCCTTACCACCAATCAGTAATCCTTTGGCGTTTTCACTGTTCGCATAAATCACCTGGAATTTTACGACCGGATACACCTGCAAACGATTGATAAAATTCACATCTTTCTCTACATCGCGGTCCCGGTCGATAAATACATATTGAAAAAAGTCGGGGCTCGAGCCAGCCTCTTTTTTGAATTCGGGCGCGCCGTTCAGGGACAAGGACTTAAAAAAAGATTTATCGTCGGTTTCAATGTCAATTTCATTGTACATCACCGGGTAGGCCTTGCTGCACACTTCGTATTGAGGGTCGAACTCCACATAACCGGAACCACGTACATCAAGTTTACTTTTTGTGTAGGAGGCGTACTCGAGGATATCGCCGGGTTCCAGGTTGGGCACAGCCACTTTGTAATACCGGGAAGAAGCACCGGAAGTTTGATCAAAAAAGCTTTTGAAAAATTCGGGGATATCCCCGTTTGACTCCAGTTCCACCGCTTCTTTCAGATTTATCTGCATCGTGCTGCCATCCTGTTTGATGATGCGGGCGATAAAGCCGTCTTCCTTGTCGCTGTACCGAAAATAAATCTCGGAAAAAGTTTGCACCGCCGATTTATCGTGCAGCAACACCTTAAACCTCACTTTCTCAAAAAAGAACACGTTCTTCTGCCTTGCGGTAAAGAAGCCCCCGCTGTTTTTCTTATCGAAGAGGATACTCCGCCGGTAGCCGATAACGACGCCGGAAGCTTCGTTCCATTTTGCGGGTGTTTGATTCGTGGAAAAAGCCGCTGTCGATTCGTCCATGACAAATTTTGCATTGGCCTCTATATTATCAAGAAAATCTTCATCAATAAAATCCTGCGCATTTGCCGCTGCACAGGCTGTGCTGACAAGAATGGTAAGCAACCATTGCCGGAAATATCTTTTCATAGTCCTGGTTATTTTTTTGTAACGCTGATAAGGTACCTGGAAAATTCTTTAACCGCACCGAGGAATTTTTTCCAGTTTTCGAAATCGGTGGTTTTGATCATGCTGTCTTTAATGGTAATTTTTTTCTTCAGCACAATCTTGTTCCCGGCAACCATGTATTCGCCGCTGAATTCATAGCCGGCGTAACTCAGCTGTACCTTTTCCGGAACATCTACAAATTTCATGG
>JAGWTK010000024.1 GCA_028876035.1 Bacteroidota bacterium | reverse complement strand
TTTCTCCTCATCCCTAATAACGTTACATTTGAAAAGGTATTCGTCTGGATACCCAAATACCAGATACTCTGCACATGCGATTCCAGCTAATTCTATTTATTGCGATCGCCAACGGCGCATTCTTTTCATGTACACCCTCATATACAAAATATGTGTCGGGCTATGAACATCCAACCATTGCTGCGAAGCCCGACTATTCTGATCAATATTATTGGGCGGCCCACCCCGATAAAAAAGATCCGTCGGATAGTGTACCGGAACCTCTGCGTGAAAGCTGGCAGTTTGATACTACAGCCGATGTATTTTTTTTGCACCCAACCACACTCACTGATCCGGGCGACCAAAAAGCGAATGCGGATGTCAACGACGCAGCGCTCAACGCTAAAACCGATTATAGCACTATCCTCTACCAGGCATCAGCGTTTAACCATTACCGTTTGTTTGCCCCGAGATACCGGCAGGCGCATCTCCGCTGGTATTTTACCACCGATACCGCAGCTGCGATGGCCGCATTCGATACCGCCTACGATGATATTGCAGCCGCTTTCCGGTATTACCTGGATCATTACAACCATGGCCGGCCCATCATCATTGCTTCCCATAGCCAGGGCAGTACGCATGCACAGCGCTTGCTCCGTGAATTTTTTGATGGCAAACCCTTGCAACAGCAACTGGTAGCGGCATATGTCATTGGCATGTATATTCCCGCGAACCGGTTTGTGTCATTGAAAGCTTGTTCAGATAGTACCGCAACCGGCTGTATTCTTGGCTGGCGCACGTATAAGCGCGGTTATCTCCCCGAATTTGTAGTGAAGGAGGGCAACACAGGTATTATCACCAATCCGCTCAGCGGGGCGCCATCGCCCGGCCCCTTACCCCACACCGCTAACCTTGGTTCAGTACTGACGAAATTCAATGAAGTTCATACTGGTCTGGCAGGTGCAGAAATTCATGAAGGAGTCTTGTGGATTGATCGGTTACACATGACCGGAGGACGATTGATAAAGCGCAAGAATTTTCACGTGGGGGATATCAACCTGTTCTATGTAAATATCCAGCGTGATCTCAATGAGCGTGTGAGGCAATTCAGGAGTAGTAAGTTGTAAGTAATAGGTTTTAAGTCTTTTTGATCTGAAAGCCGGTAAGGGGTCTGAGGTAAGAGGTAAGAGGCCGTTTTCCCGGGAGATTTTGTTTTGGAGGAGGATTTGGGGGGGGTATAAAGTACAAAGTACCAGGTACAAAGACAAGTCAACCTGCAAAAGTCAAAAACATCCGCCTGATGAGGAACATCCAACAGCTAATAGCCAACGGCCAACACCTCGCCTTCAAGAGTCAAAACCATCGGTTGAACAGGAACTGCTGGTAGCTCGAAGCCGGCAGCTAATGGCCAACAGCTAAAAGCTAACAGCCTGCTTAAACCGCGAAAATGCACCATTCATCGAAGGATCTCCTCCCAATGGCGAATTGATTTAGACGGGGACTAAAAGGAATGCATCTTTGTATCAGCAACGACGAAAAATCCACTCCTGTAGAAACCGACCGAATCCAACCCTGAGAAAAGCGAAACAATCCAACCCTGTAGAGAAGCTGACAACCATCCGAATCCGGGAAGACCGACCCTTTTAGCCCAATCCAAACCCAAAGAGAAAGCCGTAGAAAATCTGTATCCCTGAAGCCTAAACCTTTTTGTCAGTCCAAACCGATCCAAATCCTGTAAGAAACTCCAATCCTACTCAGAAAACCAGTCAACCATCTGTCCAGGACCAAGAAATTTTTCTGAGCCAATAAGAAACAGAGCCCTCTAACGAAGGCTCTTTTTTTGTGCCCATGCTTTTAGTTGTTGTGTTGTATGCCCAGCATGTCCAGCATTTTTTTATCATCAGCATCGGGGTCTACAAAGAAGTAATGTCCCACTTTGTTGATTAGTGTTTCATCCAGGATGTCCACCACATTCTGATAACTTGCTTCCGGCAGAGGTTTAATCACCAGCGTAAAGTCTTTCCGCGTGTATTTTCCCTCGCTTCTGTCCAGCGCTTCCTGCTTTACGCGGATGATGCTGCCCAGCCCCTTGTCGTAATCATAATTGGTAATGCCGTAAAGATGGTTTTCGACGGCCTTGTTTAATTCGCCGTGGTAATAAAACATTTTATTGTTGGCCATCGGGAAGATTGTCAAGGTGGCGGTTTCGCCAGTTGGAGTGTAATTGGTGGACGGCGCGGGCAAGTTCAAACCAAGTGCTTTTGGTTTAGCCATCGACGTGGTGAATACAAAAAAGGTGATGAGCAGAAAACCCAGGTCTACCATTGGCGTGAGATCTACTTTGGTCGACAATTTTTTGCGTCTTGGTTTTTTGTCGCGCCCGCCGCGCTGTTCGTTGCTGATGTCTGCCATAGTTAAGGTGGTTGTTTCAGCAATGGGATGGACGATGGGAGAATTTCCATAACAAAAAAAAGAGCACCATTGATGTGCTCTTTAAAAAAATCGTTCGATGTGAGATTAGAACTCGGCGTTTTTGGGTGTTCTTGGAAATGCAATCACGTCGCGTATATTGGTCATACCCGTAACAAACAATACCATTCGCTCAAAGCCCAGTCCGAAACCGGCATGGGGAACCGCACCGAATCTTCTTGTATCCAGGTACCACCACATTTCCTCTTTGGGTATGTGCATCTCATCCATGCGCGCTTCCAGGCGATCGAGCCTTTCTTCACGTTGCGATCCGCCCACAATTTCGCCGATGCCGGGCGCGAGGATATCCATGGCGGCCACTGTTTTGCCGTCATCATTCTGCCGCATATAAAAAGCCTTTATCTCCTTAGGATAGTTGGTAAGTATCACCGGTTTTTTGAAATGTTTCTCTACCAGGTAGCGTTCGTGCTCGCTCTGGAGATCAACACCCCATTTGTCAACCAGGTATTGAAACTTCTTTTTCTTGTTGTGATTGCTCTCCCGCAGGATATCGATCGCCTCTGTATAGGTAACACGTTCGAAATTATTGTTCACCACGAACTCCAGCTTTTCGATCAAACCCATTTCGCTGCGTTTATCCTGCGGCAATGCTTTTTCTTCTTCCGCTAATCGTTGCGCAAGAAACTCAAGGTCCTCACGATTGTGCTCCATGGCGTAGCGGATAATGTATTTGATGAACTCCTCTGCAAGGTTCATATTGTCTTCGAGATCGTAGAAGGCCATTTCCGGTTCGATCATCCAGAACTCGGCGAGGTGGCGCGCGGTATTGGAGTTTTCTGCACGAAAAGTTGGTCCGAACGTGTAAATCTCACTAAATGCCATGGCCGCCAATTCACCTTCGAGTTGTCCGCTTACGGTAAGGTTGGTGGCTCTGCCAAAAAAGTCTTCCTTGAAATTAACGCTGCCATCTTCATTCCGAGGGGTGTTATCGAAAGGAAGGGTGGTCACTTTAAACATCTCACCCGCACCTTCTGCATCGCTGGCGGTAACAATGGGTGTATGGAGATATACGAAACCTTTTTCATTGAAGAACTTGTGGATCGCGAAAGCCAGCGAATGACGAACGCGAAAGACAGCCCCAAAAGTATTGGTGCGGAAGCGCAGGTGGGCGATCTCGCGCAAAAACTCCAGGCTGTGTTTCTTGGGTTGCAGTGGGAATTTTTCCGCATCGCTGTCGCCCAGCACCTCAATGCGCTGCGCTTTGATTTCCAGTTTTTGGCCTTTTCCCAGTGAAGGCACCGATTCACCGGTAATTTTTAATGATGCGCCGGTAGTGATGCGTTTTAAAAGCGATTCATCGAACTTTCCCAACTCGGCTACTACCTGTATATTATTATTGGTGCTCCCGTCATTCAGTGCTATAAACTGGTTGTTGCGAAAAGTGCGCACCCAACCCATGACCGTCACTTCCTGGCCGGTTTGATCGCTGGCCAGCAAGTCTTTGATTTTGATCCGCTTGTTAAACATCCCGGTAATTGATTTTGGAGGCCAAAGATAATCTACCCCCTACACATGGCCCGGCCTGAATGCCAAAAATCCCCGCAGGATACTTGTAATCGGTTGAGCCAGAGACGCTGCATTTGGTAACATTCCGGTAACATGGCGGTTACAATTCGTTAATACTGGATTAACAGACCGGTAATACGCGAAGGATAGGTTTGCAAAAATTTTAACACTCATGAAAAGCTCATTGCTGCGACACTTTTCAACCCTTATCCTGTTGTGTTCGTTTGCCTATATGAACGCACAGGAAACCAGTTCTACCCTTAGTGGTGTGGTGACTGATGCAAAAGGAACAGTTGTCAGCGGCGCCTCTATTGTTGTAAAGCACGAACCCACGGGTTTTACGACAGGTACCCAAACCAACAACAAAGGTATTTTTGTCCTCCCCAATTTAAAGCCGGGCGGACCCTACACGGTGACCATTTCTTTTACTGGAATGGCTACCCAAACGCTCAGCAACATTAACCTCAGTCTCGGTAACAACCCGGATGCGAACATCACGCTGAAATCGGATGATAAGAGCCTGAAAGAAGTGGTTGTAACAGCAGGTCGCCGTACCGCAGGTTCTGGTATCACCGTTGGCCGTGCACAAATGAATACGCTCCCTTCGATCGGTCGTAGCCTGGGCGATTTTACCAGGCTCACACCACAATCCAACAACAACTCTTTTGCCGGAAGCAATTTCCGTTATAATAACCTCACTGTCGACGGTGCTGTAAACAACGACGCCATCGGTTTCAGCAACTCTTTCGGCGGTACCAGTGGCGGTGGTCAGTCCGGCGCTGCGGGAGCTGGTACGCGTACCAATCCTTATAGTATTGATGTTATCCAGGAAGTACAGGTGCAACTTGCTCCATTTGATGTTAAGCTGGGTAATTTTACCGGGGGTAGCGTAAACGCTGTAACCAAGAGCGGTACCAATGATTTCCATGGATCCATGTATGCTTATGGCCGCAACCAAAGCCTGATGGGCAAAAGCGTTGATGGCCGTAAGACCAGCATTGGCAGTGATTTTTATGATTACCAGTATGGCGCTACGATTGGCGGCCCGATTGTAAAGAACAAAGCTTTCTTTATTGTAAACTTCGAACAAACCCGTCGCCAGGAGCCTACGTTTTATAATGCAGGAGACCCCGGTTCAGCGGTGTCAGTAGCAGATGCAACGGCGATCTACAACAACCTTAAATCGAAATACAATTACGACGCGGGTTCTTACCTCGGAGCATATAAGATTTTCACCAATAGCGACAAGCTGTTTGGCCGTTTCGATTTTAACCTGAACAGCAACAACACCCTTACCCTGCGTGCCATTTATACCAATGGATGGGGCAATAACCTGGAGCGTACCAGCACCAACTTTCAATTTGGTTCTACCGACTTTACCCAATACACCAAAAACATCAACCTTACCGGTGAACTCAAATCTAAACTGGGTGGCGGCGTAAGTAACCAGCTTAACCTGAGTTATATCAACGTGCATGAGTATCGTGACTTCCCCGGTACACTTTCCCCCCTGATGGATATTGGCGGCGGTGCTGTATGGGCAGGTACCTGGAGAGAGGCGTCAATCTATAATATGAAGCAACAGACGCTGGAGCTGAGCGATAACCTCACCATCGTAAAGGGTATCCACAAGATTACGCTGGGTACGCACAACGAAATGTACAATTTGACCTATGGATTTATCAATTCATGGAACGGTCGTTGGGAATATTCCAACCTGAATAACTTCCTGGCCGATAAACCCAGCCGGATTCGCGGTGCTTACACCACAGACCCGAAATACCCTAATGATCGCAATACGATCTTCAACAACCCGCCGAATCCTTTTAAAGTAATTTTGTCGAGTGTATACGCACAAGATGAAATCTCCGTGAGCAAACGATTCAAACTTACACCGGGCTTGCGTGTAGACTACCCTTTCCTAACGAAGCAAATTTCGCTGGATAAAGACTTTGCTACCGCAAACAACAACAGCAGTCACCCTACCTATGATAATACCCCCTTTAATGCCTTTACCAACAAATGGCTTGGTACACCTACCCTTTCTCCCCGCATCGGTTTCAACTGGGATGTAAAAGGCAACCAGTCGGTCGTTCTCCGTGGCGGTGCAGGTGTATTTGTCGGCAGAATGCCTTTCGCATGGCTGGGTTATGCAGAGACTTTGTCGGGTGGCGTGTACAACAATATCGATTTCCGCCCATCTGCGAGCAACACAGTAGGTGGTAATACAACGGTGCCCCTGGCGATTAATCCCCTCTACCTGAAAGACACGATCAATGCCCATGCGCTCGCGAGTGCCAATGCAGCTTCAACCCGCGAAGTAGACGTGATCGACAATAATTTCAAACTTCCCCGCGTGCTGCGCACCAACCTGGCGGCCGATTTCAAATTTGGTAACGGGTATAAACTCACACTGGATGTGCTCTATACGAAAACATTGTATGATGTAAAGTTTCAGCAGATCAATGTCAAAGACCAGGTAGAATATTTCACTTCTGGTCCCACCCTTTCTCCGGTGTACACTGGTGGAAAACTGAACAGTCAGTACTCGAATGTGTACCTGCTGACAAATACTACCGAAGGGTATCGTTACAACCTCACGGCGCAACTGAGCAAGCAAACAACTGGTTTGAAGTTCGGAAATGGTCGTACGCTCAATATGAACTGGAGTGCTGCGTACACCTATGGGATGAGCAAAGACCTGAGCAATGGTATCCGTAATTCATTCCAATCGAATTATGAAGTAAACCCGGCTATTACACCCAATAATCCTCAGCTGGCGTATTCAAACTTCGATTTGCGCCATCGTATCGTGGCGAGCCTGGGAACCAACTGGATTTGGAATACAAAAAATATGACTTCGCTTACCCTGTTCTATGCCGGTCAGTCGGGAAGCCCTTACTCTCTGGTATACAATTCTGGTGGCAATCCGTTTGGAAATGCGGCTAATGCCAACCTGCCTTATATTCCGAAGAACCAGTCGGACATTCGGTTAGCTGACAACGGAAGTTATACTGCTGCACAGCAATGGGCAGACCTTGATGCACTCATCAGCGGCGATAAATACCTGAGCAGCCGCAGGGGCCAATACGCAGAGCGCAACGGTCTTCGTACGCCCTGGAACCATGATGTTGATCTGAAACTGATGCACGAATTCAAGCTGAGCAAAGCGCATCCTTCGAGAAGCCTGCAACTGAGCTTTGATGTGTTTAATGTGCTGAACCTGCTGAACAACGACTGGGGCCATATCACCTTTGTGACCAACGTAAACAATTATACCGCCAACCTGCTCACCTTTGTGAAAGATGCCAATGGGGTAGCTCCGGGAAAACCTTCATCTGGTTACCAGCCCACATTTACATTCAACAGGCCCACGGGGTTGAATGGCCACTATTACACAGTGGATCCCATCAACTCGCGCTGGCAGGGTCAGTTGGGCATCAAGTATAATTTCTAAAAAGAGTATCGCTATACAGCAATGCCGCGCCAATTGTGCGCGGCATTTTTATTTATGCCGACATTTGCTGCTGTATGAAGACCGCTTTTTTCTCTACCCAACCTTACGACAAAACGTATTTCGATCGCTTTAACCATTCGCACCAGCTGATCTACTTTGACGCACCGTTGAGCGCTGAAACAGCTGTTCTTGCGGCAGGGTGCGGAGCCGTGTGTGCCTTTGTGAATGATATTATTTCGGAGGAAGTGCTGCAAAAATTATCGGCGGGCGGGGTGAAGTTAGTTGTGCTGCGTTGTGCGGGTTACAACAATGTAGATCTCATGGCTGCCGCCCGGTGCGGTATAAAGGTTGCGCGGGTGCCTGCCTATTCACCGCATGCCGTGGCCGAACATGCCGTGGCCCTCGTGTTGGGATTGAACCGCAAAATTCATAAAGCGTATAACCGTGTCCGTGAGGGCAATTTTTCACTGGACCGGCTGAATGGATTTGACTTATTTGGAAAGACAGTAGGGGTGATCGGCACGGGTAAAATAGGGGAGTGTTTTTGCCGGATTATGAAGGGCTTCGGATGCAGGGTGCTTGCCTTCGATTTAATTGCGAACAAGGAACTGGAGGCAGCCGGTGTGGAATACCTTCCGCTGGTGGATCTGCTTCCACAGGCAGATATTGTTTCATTGCATTGCCCGCTCACAGCACAGACCCGTCATATCGTTGATGAACATACGCTTTTGTTGATGAAGAAAGGTGCGATGCTCATTAATACCAGCCGGGGTGCACTGGTAGATACGAAGGCCGCGCTGGAAGCATTGAAGACGGGGCAGCTGGGCTACCTGGGGATTGATGTGTATGAACAGGAGGAGCATTTGTTTTTCCATAACCGCAGCGAGGAAATTATTCAGGACGATGTGATCATGCGGCTGCTGGGCTTTCCCAATGTATTGGTAACGGCCCACCAGGGCTTTTTTACGGAGGAGGCGCTTACCCAAATTGCCCGAACGACCCTTGGAAACCTCGAAGCGTTTGAAGAAGGAAAATCACTTTTGAACGAAGTCGCGGCCGTTTAAAACCGCGTGTTAAACAGTTGTTATTCAAACAGCTGAACATCAGATCCCGTGGAAATGCGTAGCGCAAAATCGGAAAATAATTTTTTGATTTCTGCGTTTTTATGCTAACATTGCACCGGAATCAGGCTGGTTAGTTTCACTCCTAGTCTACAGCTCATCAGTTTTTTCATTCCGTTCAACACACTTTTCATTCAAATTTTTTCCAAGAACCTTTCCACTAGCAGGTTTTTTTGAATTCGATGACTAACACTCCTTTATGTACGACATTTTGCAACTGAACGACATGCTCGTTCCTGAATTGCTCGATATCGCTGAGCAGTTAAAGATCCCCAACGCAAAAAAGCTTGACAAGCAAGCCCTGGTTTACCAAATTCTCGATAAACAAGCTGTTGCCGCAAGTGCAGTAAAGTCGGCTCCCGAAGAGAAAGGCAAGAGAAAACGCATTGTGAAAACTTCCACTGCAAATTCAACCGAGGAAGCCATTGTAGAAAGCGGTGACGATAAACCAGCCAAGCCGGAACCGAAAAAGCCTGCTCCCAAAAGAGAAGATAAGCCACAAATAAAACGGGCGCGTAAAAAGGCGGATGAAGAACAACCCTCAACGCCGGAAGAAGAAGCAACGGGTTCTGCCAATTCCATTACGCATCCTGATTTTGAAGACCGCGTTTTGCAGGAACCGGCTACACCTGCGCAGGCTCCGGTACAGCCAGCACCCGCAGAACCACAGCGTAATTTTCAACAGCAGCGGAAAAATCCCAACGAGGTTTTCAATATAGAATTTGATGGAATCATCCAGGGCGAAGGCGTGCTGGAGATGATGCCCGATGGATATGGATTCCTCCGCAGCAGTGATTACAATTATCTGAGCTCACCGGATGATGTGTATGTTTCACCTTCACAGATAAAATTATTTGGTCTTAAAACCGGCGATACGGTTTTTGGATCGGTTCGTCCGCCTAAAGAAGGGGAGAAATACTTTGCCTTGCTAAAGGTGGAAACCATCAATGGCAAGGGTCCGGAGGAAGTGCGCGACCGTGTGCCTTTCGATTATCTTACACCGCTTTTCCCTTATGAAAAGCTGAACCTGTTCACGTCGCCCAGCGATTACTCCACGCGTATTATGGATCTCTTTACGCCCATTGGTAAAGGACAGCGCGGACTGATCGTGGCCCAACCGAAAACGGGTAAGACGATGCTGCTCAAAGCCGTGGCCAATGCGATTGCGGAGAATCACCCCGACTGCTACCTGATGATTGTGCTGGTAGATGAGCGGCCGGAAGAGGTGACCGATATGGAGCGTAGTGTGCGCGCAGAAGTGATTGCCTCTACGTTTGATGAGCCGGCAGAGAAACACGTAAAGGTTTCTACGATGGCGCTGCAAAAAGCAAAGCGCCTGGTTGAAGTAGGCCATGACGTAATCATATTGCTCGATTCCATCACCAGGCTGGCACGTGCGCACAACACCGTAGCGCCCGCTAGCGGTAAGGTATTGAGTGGTGGTGTGGAAGCCAATGCGCTCCAGAAGCCCAAACAGTTTTTTGGTGCTGCCCGTAAAATTGAAAACGGGGGTTCGCTTACGATACTTGCTACCGCTTTGATTGATACCGGCTCAAAAATGGAAGAGGTGATTTTTGAGGAATTTAAAGGAACCGGTAATATGGAATTGCAATTGGATCGCCGCCTGGCCAACCGCCGCATTTTCCCTGCCATCGACCTTACGGCTTCTTCTACCCGTCGTGATGACCTCCTGCTGGCGCCGGATGTATTGCAGCGGATGAACCTGTTGCGTGTTTTCTTTGGCGATATGAACACAGAAGAGGCTATGAATGAATTGCTCAAACGCATGAAAGGCACTAAAAGCAATGAAGAGTTCCTTGCGAGCATGAACCGATAACCATCCGCACGTTTAATACTTTTTTAAGACCTGGTATAACCGGGTCTTTTTTTTGTTGTTTGTTTATCCAACGTTAATCCGAATCAGAATTTCTGCGGATGCAGTACATTTGATCGCTCTGCTGGTAACTCAATAAAACCAACATATATTATGAAGTCTACGTTTGTTATTCTCCCCGCCCTGGCAGCCCTGCTGTTGTCATCCTGTGTCAGCAATAAAAAATTTAAAGCGGAACAGGAAAAGTATGCCAGCCTTAACACCCAGTATCAAACCCTGCAGGGTTCGCTGAAGACCTGCGAAGACGAACGCGCCGACGCGGCCCGCAAAAAAATGCTGAGCGACGCTGAAATCGAAAGTTTGAACAAACAAATTGCTTTCCTGAAAGAGAATAATAACCAGGCCCTGAAGCAACTGCAGGACTTGTCGGTCATCTCCAGCTCGCAGGCCGAAAGCATAAAAAAATCGCTTGAAAACATCGGAGCAAAAGATCTGTACATCCAGGATCTGCAGGCATCAATGGCACGCAAGGATTCACTTAACATGGCACTTGTGATGAACCTGAAAGGAGCTGTAGGTAATCTGGATGATAAAGACATCAACATAAAAGTTGACAAAGGAGTGGTGTACATCGACATTTCGGACAAACTGCTGTTCAAGAGCGGCAGCTATGATATCACCGACAATGCCAAAACAGTATTGGGCAAAGTAGCACAGGTGCTGAAAAACCAGCCCGACATTGAATTTATGGTTGAAGGCCATACAGACAATGTTGCGTTTTCAAAACCGCCGCTGCTGGACAACTGGGATCTCAGCGTTAAAAGAGCTACAGCCGTTGTTCGCGTACTGCAGAAGCAATACGGTCTCGACCCGGCGCATATCGCCGCAGCTGGTCGCAGCGAATACAAACCCGTTGCTGATAACAGTACGGCCGAAGGAAGAGCTGCCAACCGAAGGACACGCATCGTGATCCTGCCGCAACTGGACCAGTTCTTCAAACTGCTGGAGACAAAAAAGCAATAAGCAAACCATTACGATACCAAAGCCATCTGCATCTTGCGGATGGCTTTTTTGTTGCCACTAAGAATATACTACTAGTCTAACCCGGGTAGATACCAGGAATCCTCCAAACTTCTACGCATTTAGCATTCATTTTAACCGTACGAACATCATTTTTTGCCAGGCTGTACGTTTACAAATGGTGCGTATACCCGGCGTAATCCGTTCCATGAAAATCCAATTCTTCATCGGTCTTTTATTGCTTGTTGGCTGCCCTATGGCCAAAGTGAATGCACAAGCCCGGACAGTACCCGTTGCGCATGCAGCTATAATAGACTTGCGAAATAAAGATCTGGGTGCAATGCCTGTGGAATTGAACGGCGAATGGGCATTCAGTTGGAAAAAATTGGAAAGCCCTGCTGCTGACCCTGCTTCTTTCCAAACATATGCCAGGTATCCTGATTTCTGGCAGCGGTCAAATGATAGACCCGGTGTTGCGCCACAGGGCTATGCCAGTTACGGTTTAACTATCCTGCTTCCCAAAAAACATAATGCGCTGGCTTTTGATATTCCGGCGCTCTATTGCGCTTATCGCTTTTACGTGAACGGCCGGTTACTGTCACAAAACGGAAGGCCCGACAGCAGCAGCCGGAATGCTGTGCCGTATTGGTGCGCGCGGGTAGCCGTGCTGGAACAACCGGCAGATACCCTTCACTGCGTACTGCAAATGGCCAATTTCTGGCATGCTAAAGGCGGAGCAGTAAAACCGATTAGTATTGGAGACAAAAGTCAGTTGTTGCTTGCTTATCACCAGAACACGGCGCTTGATCTTGCATTGGGAGGCTGCCTGTTTATGGGCGGACTTTTCTTTTTTGGTCTCTCCTTGTTTGCGCGTAATGATCGCATCACTTTCTTCTTTTCGCTTTTTTGTATTGTCACCAGCTATCGCATGGTGGGTACCGATTTATACGTTTTGCATGCGTTGTTTCCTGATCTAAGCTGGTTTGTGGCCATCCGCCTGGAATATATTTCGCTGGTAGGTGGCGTGGCATTGTTTTCAGCGTACACGCAATTGCTGTACCTAAAGGATAAGGAAGCCTGGCCAATGCAGCTCGTGCTGGCACTTTGTTCGGTTTACGGAGCGCTGATCCTGTTTGCATCGCCCATGGTATTTACCGGGTTATTGAATTACTTCCTGATTGTAATGTTCCTGTATATCGTGTATGCTTTTTACATCTACGTACAGGCGGTGCTCCACAAACGGCGCGGTGCCGGTTATGCATTGGCGAGCAGCGGTGTGATGCTGTTTGTGTATTTCATTGTAAACCTGGAATACTTCAATTTTATTCCCGAAGTGAAATTGCTGGTGTCGGCAGGTTATGTTACTTTCTTCTTTCTGCAGTCACTGGTGATGTCGAGACGCTTTGCGGAAGTATTGCAGCAGGCTGCAGACGAGGCAAGACAGGGACTCAGGGCAAAGTCGGAGTTCCTTTCCACGATGTCGCACGAAATCCGTACGCCCCTTAATTCGGTTATCGGTATGGCCCATTTGCTGAACCGTACGGAACCAAGGCCCGATCAAAAGGAAAAGGTGGACGTGTTGCTGTTTTCGGCGAACAATCTTTTGTCGATTGTCAACAATATCCTCGACTATAATAAAATCGAAGCCGGGAAGATCAGCATCGAACACATCGAAATGGACCTGCCGGCGATATGCCGCAACGTAATTGCAGGTTTGCAGAATATGGCGGATGACAAACGTGTGGGTCTTCACCTGAAAATGGATCCACTTCTTGTTAAAAAGGTGATGGGCGATCCTACGCGTACGAGCCAGGTATTGAACAACCTGGTGCACAATGCGCTTAAGTTCACCAAAGAAGGTAATGTGACCCTCGCGGTAGCAGTTGAATACATTTCCCGGCAACAAGTGCGGTTACGCATTTCCGTTACAGACACCGGTATTGGCATCCCTGCCGAAAAACAGCAATTGATTTTCGAACGGTTTACCCAGGCGGATTCGTCTACTTCGAGAAGCTTTGGCGGAACAGGGCTTGGTCTTTCCATCAGCAAGAAGATACTGGAGATGCAGGGCTGTATACTGGAAATTAACAGTGAGCCGGGCAGGGGATCAGAATTTTTCTTTGTACAGGAATTTGTACTGAGTGAAAACAGGATTGAACAAGACAAAGCGGCCGGTCAAATCATTGCCGAAGGACCAAGTTTATCGGGTGTTCCGATTTTGCTGGTGGAAGACAATCCTTTCAATGTAATGGTGGCCAAAGCTTTTTTAGAAAGATGTGGCGCCGTGATTGATACGGCAGAGAATGGTGAGGAAGCATTGGAGAAATTTGATGCAACCCGTCACCGGCTGGTGCTGATGGACCTCGACATGCCCCTTATGGATGGGTTTGAAGCTACCCGTCGCCTGCGTGCCCGCGGCGAAACCCTGCCGGTTATTGCACTCACGGCCAGTTTGCCCAAAGAGATAGAAAGCGAAGTATTTGCGGCCGGCCTCACTGATATTATTGTAAAGCCTTTCAATCCCGACGACCTGTTCAGGGTAATCCTTCAGCACCTGAAGGCAATGGCCGCTTAATCCCGCATCGTTTATCTTTCAAAAAAATCCCACTGCTGCGAAGGATTCGAAGCTTTGGTGCGTCCAAACCTCAACCCCCGATTGAACGAAGCATCGCTCATACAGGCCCTCAGGCAGGCTGATGAAACAGCCTTCCGATTGCTCGTAGAAACCTACCGCAACCGGGTGTACCATACTGTTTTGAGCATCCTGCAGGATGCATCTGAAGCAGAAGACGCCGCGCAGGAAGTGTTTATAAAAGTGTTTGAGACAATTCATTCTTTCCGGGGAGATGCGGGCCTGGCCACCTGGATTTACCGAATAGCCGTGAATAAGGCACTTGATAAACTCCGGCGCAAAAAAAGGAGGGCCTTATTGCATAGCCTGCTGCCGATACACGAAGAAATGCAGCCTCCAGAGCCGTTCTATCATCCGGGTGTAGCAATGGATAAGAAAGAAGAAGCAGCGGCCTTGTTCAAAGCAGTAGGCATGTTATCGGCGCGACAGCAAACGGCATTTACACTGATAAAGATCCAGGGCATGTCCTATGCGGAAGCTGCCTATACGATGAATTTATCAGTGAAAGCCATCGAATCACTTGTAAGCCGGGCCAAACAACAAATGCAAAAAACGCTGGCCGCGTACGAAACCGCCAGAAAACCATGAATACATCTTTACCAAATCAACCCTTGTTGGCCGATCGCTATGCTGAATCGATTCAACCCATTGCAGAAGCGGCCACTGATCCATTTTTTTATACAAGGCTGATGGCCAGAAGAACAAAGACTTCGCCGGCCTGGCAGGTGCCAGTAAAGCCTGCCTGGGTCATCAGGGCGCTGTTTGCGTTGCTGTTGGCCAATGGATGGCTACTGTTCATGAACAAAACAAAGCAGGAGCCCGGTGCGGCACAAGTATCCGGTATTACAGCTTTTGCAAACGCCTATGATCTTAATACGCAGTCAAATTATTAAACGATGGCCTACACTATAAAAAGCAAGTGGTTGGTTGCAGGCATCATTGCCCTGCTATTGGCCAATATCATTAGCCTCGCTGTGTTCTGGCTGGCACCCCGCAGCAGGGAGGCGGGCCGTCCGGAAACACCCGCGGTATTTTTGACCCGAGAACTGACACTGGATGCGCAACAACAAGCCGCCTACCAGCAATTGATTAAAGAACACCGTGCGCAGTCGGAAATTATCAGGGACCATATCAACCAGGCGCGAAAGGAGTTGTTTATGCGGATGCGCGAAGGACAAGCTGACTCAGCAAGCATCGGGGCCGCATCGGAGAAAATAGCCAGCTGGACAAAAAAAATGGATAGCACTACTTTCTCGCATTTTTTGAAAGTGCGCCAGTTGTGCCGGCCGGATCAGCAACGGAAGTTTGATGCGGTAATTGAAGAGGTCATGCAAATGATCGCAAGACCAGCACCGCCCGCCGGCATGGATCCGAATCGCGGTCCGCATCGTCCGCCCCCGATGGACGGACCGCCACCTCCCGACAAATAAAACCCATCTACCACACCCTAACCATACCATTATGCAAACAAAATCGATTTTTGTCGGTACGATCATTGGCGCATTAACCTGCTGCCTGAGTTTTTGCAGCAAGAAAAATACAAGCACAGCTACTGCAAATTCTGCTACGGAACCTGTTCTGCCCGCTACAGCCTACAATTATAGTAATGTGAGTTTCCCGGCGCACATTGCGGCCAGCCTCGCGCTGAACGACAATACACCTGCCGGCAATGTTATCACCGACGCAGGCGCTACCTTGGGCCGTGTATTGTTTTACGATAAAAAGCTCTCTGCCAACAATACCATCAGCTGCAGCAGCTGTCACCGTCCTGAACAGGCTTTCGATGACAGTGCGACATTAAGCAAAGGTTTCGCGGGCGGACTCACGGCCCGCAATTCAATGACCTTACTCAACCTTCGGTTTTACAAATCAGGGAAGATGTTTTGGGATGAACGCGCCCCCTCACTGGAAAGCCAGGTATTGCAGCCTATTCAAAACAGCACAGAAATGGGGATGACAATGGCGGCGTTAGAAACCAAATTAGCGGGCCTCAACTATTATCCACCGCTGTTTGAAAAAGCATTTGGATCTACCGGTATCGACTCCACGAAAATTGCACGTGCATTGTCGCAATTTCTTCGTTCGATGGTAACTTACCAATCTAAATATGACAAAGTAAAACAGGGACAGGCGAATTTCACCCCCGACGAAGCGCAGGGCGAACAATTGTTTCTTACAGCGGGCGCTGTTACCTGTGCCGGTTGTCACGCACCCCCGATGTTTCTTACTTCAGAACCAGCTGCGCCATTTGCCTTGCGGGATGTAAATGACAGGGGCATTGCCAATGAAGACAGGTTTAAGTCGGGCTCGCTCCGCAATATTGCTGTGCGCAGTAAACTTTTTCACAACGGAAGCATCGCGAACCTGCAGGCAATGCTGGGAGGAGCAACGCCACCGATTCCCAATCATACGGTATTGCCGCAGGACGCGCCTAAACTCCTCGCTTTCTTACAAACGCTTACGGATCAAACTTTGCAAACTGATCCGAAATTCAGTAATCCATTCAAATGAAGTTTTACTGCTTAGTGACCTCGTTATGTAACATTGTTTGGCCAGCAAATTGCCCAAATTTCTACACTGGTCCCTTAACGTTTTCTTAGCGATTTTTTGCTAAAGCGCTGTAAACGTGGCGTTCCGGTCGTTTAGAGTGGTGCAGGGCATGCTTGTTGTTTTTCTAACTGTACAAACAAGATTGCTAACAATTAAAACATAATTGTATGGAACATACCAAACCGAAGCGTTCAAGAAAGCCACGTGTTGAAACGATTCATTTTGATATACCCATCAATGGCAGGAATTATTCCGTTGCAGCTACGCCGTTTCAACTCCCTTCGGGCGAAAGGCAGTTCAGGGTAAGTTACAATAGCGGTGTGGTGCATGTATTTGGATGGGATGACGGCCTCGATCGATTTGCTGAAACAGAACCGGTAATTGAACCGATTCCACCGGTAATAGAAATGGCCATCGCCGATAAATTGAATGAATGTGCGTCTCAATTACAGGACGCAGCATAACCTCCGCTCAAGTTTGTTCGTGAGATGTTGTTAATGCAGGGGGTTTTTAGTTAGCCGGGGCAATCGCTCCGGCTTTTTTATGCAAGTAGTTTGATGCCGCTCTCTGTAAATTCAATTTTTTTCTCTTTGTACAAACGGCCGGTAGTCATCTTAAAAGTTTTCTTACTCATGCCAAATTCCCGATAGATGTCTTCCGGACTTGATTTATCGTTGTATGGCAGGTAACCATTGCTTTTATGCAGCAGGTCGAGCACTTTGGTCGTTTCATCTTCTACACGCTGGTAACCGGGTTTGCCCAGGGCTACATCGATCTTGTTGCCGGGTTGTTTGATTTCTTTGATAAAGCCCTCGAGTTTGTCACCGATTTGCAGGTTTCGGTACACTTCATTGAAGTGCAAAACGCCGGTGTGCAGGTTATTGATTATCGTAACATACCCGATGTCTGATTTGCGGTAGATGAGTAATTGAACAATTTCTTTTTCTTTAACCGTTATGGGGTCGTTACTCAGGAGGCTTTCAATTTTTTCGGTCGCTGCTACGCGCCCGGTTTGTTCATCGATGTACAGTTTCACCAGGTAGTCTCCGCCTTTTCGCATGCCGCTGATCTGTTTGCTGCGGGGTACAAAAAGATCTTTCATCAGTCCCCAGTCGAGAAAGGCACCAAGACTTGTAACGGATACACAATGCATCAGCGCAATATCACCCACGACGGCGATGGGCTGTTGAGTGGTCGCGATCAGGCGGTTTTCCGAATCGTGGTAAACAAATACGTTGAGTGTATCGCCGGGTTTTACCTGGCGGGAGAGAAAACGTTTCGGCAGGAGCAGTCCATCACCGCCGTCATCAAGATAGGCTCCAATGCCGGTAATGCGACTGATGGTAAGAGTATTGAAAACGCCCGCTTTAACCATGGTAGATTTATTTGCCGAAGATAAGACCTCTGCGCAGGTTTTTGTATTTCATCTGGATTGCCTTGACGCGAACAATCCGGACGATGGAATGTCAATAGCATGCTGCAACTTTGCAGGATAAAAATCTGATTCATGGCGCTTCTTTTTTCACCGCTCAACTTTCGTTCTGTTACCATACGCAACCGAATTGTGGTATCCCCTATGTGTGAATATTCTTCCGTGGATGGATTTGCCAATGAATGGCACCTCGTGCACCTGGGCAGCAGGGCTGTCGGTGGTGCCGGCCTGATCATTACTGAAGCAACAGCCGTTTCGCCGGAGGGCCGGATATCTGCCGCCGATTTGGGTATCTGGAAGAATGCGCACCTGGAGAAACTCCGTCAAATAACATCATTCATTCACCAGCAGGGTGCTGTAGCCGGTATCCAGCTGGCGCATGCAGGCAGAAAGGCCAGTTACCCGCAACCGTGGAAGGGTACAGAACAAATTAGTATTGAAAAAGGTGGCTGGCAAACGGTGGCGCCTTCTGCGATTCCCTTTCATGAGAAGGACATGGTACCCGCCGCGCTCGACAAAGCCGGTATTGATAAACTCGTCAACGATTTTGCGGCCGCCGCCACGCGCGCTAAGCAAGCCGGTTTCAGGTTGATCGAACTCCACGGTGCGCATGGCTATCTTATAAATGAATTTCTCTCCCCGTTCAGCAATCAACGCACCGATGAATATGGTGGTTCCTTTGAGAACCGGATCCGTTTCCTGCAGGAAATTGTGGTGGCGGTTAGAAAAGTATGGCCCGAAGAGCTCCCACTATTTGTACGGCTTTCCTGCACCGACTGGAAAGAAGGCGGCTGGACGATTGAAGAATCCGTTAAGCTGTCTGCCTGGTTAAAAGAAAACGGAGTCGATCTCGTCGATTGCTCCACTGGTGGAGTGATTGGGGGCATTAGCATACCGCTGGTACCGGGTTACCAGGTGCCCTTTGCAGCACAGATAAAAAAAGAAACAGGCATTGCAACAGGCGCTGTTGGATTGATCACAACAGCACAACAGGCGGAAGCAATTCTGCAGGAAGGAGCGGCCGATTGTATTTTTATCGCCCGGGAATCGCTACGCGATCCATATTTTCCATTACATGCGGCAAGGGAACTGGGGGTGGATCTGGAGTGGCCGGAGCAGTATAAAAGAGCGAAACGACCAATTTAAGATATATAGAATTAGGTAGAACTTTCTCATTTGAATGTTCAGCGGCTGATAACAAACTAATTTATTTAGTATATTGCAGCTAAATTAGTTAGTATGTTTAGAGGGGTTAACGGATGCGAGTTTCAGCAGTTATTTGATACGAACGATAAA
>JAGWTK010000402.1 GCA_028876035.1 Bacteroidota bacterium | reverse complement strand
GTGTATCGGCCGTACCCAGGGAAACAGCGCGGGTACACATCTGCAGTCGATCAATGAATTTTTTACCGGACTCCAATCCCCCTTTCAGTTCAATACTCATCATCGGGCCCGGGTGCCGCATCTGTTTGCTGCAGGTATAGAAATCGGGATGCTCCGGTAAGCCCGTGTAATGCACTTTAGCAACCGCAGGATGACTATCCAGGTAGTGTGCTATTTCCATGGCATTGTGACAATGTCTTTCCATTCTTAATTCCAGTGTCTTCATGCCATTGGTGAGCAGAAATGCATCAAAGGCATTGGAGTTTCCACCCAGCAAGCGATACCACTTCGTGAACTTGGTATTCATCCGTTCAAGATCCTTGCCCAGCAATACGCCGCCGATGGCAGTTCCATGTCCGTTCAGAAACTTGGTGGTAGAATGCACAACGAAATCTACCCCAAAGCGAAAAGGCTGTTGCAGGTAAGGCGTGGCGAATGTATTGTCAACAGATACACCCAATCCATATTTCCGGGCCAGTAGCGTGAGGGCTTCGATATCCACACACTGTATTGTAGGATTGGCAGGTGTTTCCAGGTGCAGCCATTTGAGTTTTTTATTCGCCTTCATCACTTCTTCCGCACGGTTCATATCCCGCAGGTCGGCAATAATGGCTTCGATACCCAATGGTGGCAATACCCGGTTGAGCAGTTCATGGGTGCCTCCATACAGCGAATAATGCGATAAAATGGCATCCCCCTGTTGCAGGCTACCGAGAAACAGGGTTGTCATGGCTGCCTGTCCGCTGCTGTGCAAAAACGCTTTCAGCTCCAGCGGTTGTCCCTGGGCGTTGGTCAAACCGAATGCTTCGAAAGCACAAATCTTTTTTTCCGCTTCCGTAAAACTTGGGTTTCCCCAGCGTGTATAAATATATCCTTCTTCCTTACCCGCAAAGCGCCGCATTCCCTGCTCGGCATTGTCAAAGGTGAAAGTAGAAGTTGCATAAATAGGTGTGATATGCGCCGACATCGGATCTTCCTCATGCCCTGCATGCAATGCTGCCGACGTAAATCCGCTGAGTTTAAACTTGTTTGTATCCATGGTAAGATCACATTGGGTACAGAGTACTTAGTACAAAGTACCAAGACAGGTTCTTCAAAAAATTATAATTCGCCTGCGCCCTGAAAATTCCTGAGGAAACAAAAATTGTCAATCCATTCTGCAGGTCGCAAAGTATTCGGTTTGGAGGTTTTAAAAATCAGCGATCCTAACATCAGCCATCAGACATCTTAAATCCAAATATCTCAAATCTTACTTCGTATCATAAGCCCACTTCACCAGCGACGCTCCCCAGGTAAACCCACCGCCAAATGCTGCCATTGCTACAAGGTCGCCCTTATGCAATTGTTTCTCCCACTCCCAGAGGCACAGCGGGATGGTGGCTGCGGTGGTGTTACCGTAGCGATTAATATTGATCATCACTTTCTCCTTTGGCAAGCCAATCCGGTTGGCAGTCGCATCGATAATCCGCAGGTTAGCCTGGTGCGGCGCCAGCCAGGCAATATCATCGCCGGTGAGGTGATTGCGTTGCAGCAGTTCAGCGGTAACATCGGCCATTCCCTTCACGGCAAATTTAAAAACCGACTGACCTTCCTGGTAAGCAAAGTGTTCTCGTTTGGTAACGGTTTCCATGGAAGCAGGTTTCAGTGAACCACCTGCTTTCATGTGCAGGTAATTGCGGCCGCTTCCGTCTGTCTTCAGCAAGCTGTCGAGCACGCCGTATCCTTCCGTATTGGGTTCAAGTAAAATTGCACCAGCACCATCACCAAATAAAATACAGGTATTGCGATCGGTATAGTCTACAATCGCACTCATCTTATCCGCGCCCACCACCACAACTTTTTTATAACGACCGCTCTCAATAAAACTGGCCCCCGTCGCTACCGCAAACAGAAAACCCGAGCAGGCCGCGCTCAGGTCGAACCCCCAGGCATTGCTGGCACCGATTTTATCACACACAATATTGGCAGTTGCCGGAAACACCATGTCGGGTGTTACGGTAGCTACAATCAAACACTCGATATCTGTTGGCTGAATGCCACGCTTTTTGCAAAGTTCCAGTACAGCAGGCACCGCCAGGTCGGAAGTTGCTTTACCCTCCCCCTTTAAAATCCGCCGCTCTGAAATACCCGTACGGGTTCTGATCCATTCGTCGTTCGTATCTACCATTTTTTCCAGGTCAAAATTCGTCAGACGGTCTTCCGGAACATATCCGCCAACTGCTGTGATGGCAGCGGTTATGGGTTGATTCATATCAGGTTGTTCAAAATTTCGGTAAAAGTAACCCAAATGTGATAAATGTGCTAATGTGATAAATGTGCTAATTCGTTTGGCTAAATGCATCCCATTCACAAAGTCGCATCCCGAGTCAATCACCCCAATAAATTATCACATTAATCACATTTATCACATTAGCACATTGATTCCCTACTTTTGCCGCATGATCGCCTTTCTCAAAGGACAATTCCTGTTAAAAACGCCTGCGTCGGTGGTTGTCGACGTAAATGGCATAGGATATGAAGTGCAGATAAGTCTTTTTACGTATTCGGCGATTGAAGCGGCCAGTGAAGGGCTTTTATATACCTGGCTGCATATTCGTGAAGACGCACATATCCTTTATGGGTTTGCGGAGCCATCAGAAAAAGCGCTGTTCCTGCAATTAATTGCAGTGAATGGTATCGGGGCTTCAACTGCCCGGGTGATGCTTTCGTCAATGCCCCCGGTAGAAATCAGCCGGGCCATCGCCAACGGGAATGTGAAACAACTGGAAAGTATTAAAGGTATCGGTAGAAAAACAGCAGAGCGGCTGGTATTGGAGCTGCGCGAAAAAATGGGCAAACAAGCAAACGAAACAAATATAGCTGCGCTGGTAAGCAATACTTTAGAGCAGGATGCGTTAAATGCATTACTGGCACTGGGTATTGGAAAACAAGCTGCTGAACAAGCAGTTGCAAAAGCCCTGGCTGATTCCCCCTCTGCCAGGATCGAAGACATCATCAAAAAAGCATTGAAAATAGTGTAAGCCTATCGAACCAAGCTCTACCTAACTAATCTGAGTTCAACTGTTGGTTGTTTTGTTGCGTTCAATACTGAAGAAAAACTCGTTCACCTTACTTGCTGCTTACCTCCTCATCCTGATGGGCAGTAACCTGTCTGCTTTTGGCCAAACCAAAACAGACACACTGAAATACCCCATCTCCGATCGGCGCGGCGATAAGTTGTCGAACCCCGGGCGAACCTCCCTCGACCTGCATGACCCTGCCAACATAAAAGACTCCATCGAATACGACCCGGCTACCCGCCGCTATTACATACTGGAAAAAGTAGGCAACAGCTGGTATCGCAAACCTACCTACCTTACTTTCGAAGAATACCTTCGCCTGCGCGCCAAACAGGACGAGAACGATTATTTCAAAAAAAGAGCCAGCGTCCTTAGTGGCTTGAACAAGAAAATGCTCAAGCCCAAGCTCAGCGTTACAGAAAATCTCTTCAACCGGATTTTCGGCAACGGTAAAATCGAAATCAAACCCCAGGGAAGTGTTGATATCATCGCGGGCTACCAGGGGCAAAACATCAAGAACCCCACGCTTCCCGAACGCGCGCGCAAAAGCGGCGGCTTCGATTTTAACATGGACGCTAATCTGAGCATCATCGCCAATATCGGCGATAAAATGCGCCTGCCGATCAGTTACAATACCCAGGCAAACTTTGACTTTGAAAACCAGCTTAAGCTCGACTATACCGGAACCAGCGACGAGATCATCAAACGCATCGAAGCAGGTAATGTATCCTTTTCTACCAAAGGAACCTTGATCCAGGGTGCCCAGCAATTGTTTGGTATCAAAACCCAATTGCAATTCGGCAAGCTCAATGTCACCGCGGTACTCGCCAACCAGCGCTCACAGCGGCAAAGCGTAGGTACACAGGGCGGTTCTCTATCCAATCTTTTTGAGTTTCGCGCCGATGATTACGAGGAAAACCGTCACTTCCTGCTCGCGCAATATTTCCGCAACAACTATAATAAAGTATTGGCCAATTTGCCGGCGGTCATTTCCCAGGTGCAGGTCCT
>JAGWTK010000401.1 GCA_028876035.1 Bacteroidota bacterium | reverse complement strand
GATATTGTCTTTGATAGAGTATCACAACAAGTGCTCTTTTTCATTTAGAGACAAAAAATCAGTTACAACTTATCGTAGTTGAATAGGTATCCGTTGTTCCATTCACGGAAGTCTCCACTAAAAACAAATAATAAGGTTGTGTACCACGCAGAAAATTGAGGGTGCCGGTATCGTTCGCCGCCCTGAATAGAGAAGTTTGCTGTTGCTGCTGTTTCTGCCAACCCATGTTTGACCAAACATGTATAAAAACCGTTTTTTCACGGGCAGCAAAAATGGCCGCATCCAGTAATTTTATACAGATAAGTATTGCTGGCCGTTCCGATTCCCGAAAAACCTGATGATTAAGCGTTCATGGGGTGATTGACGATTTGAAAACTAACTTCTGTATAGGAAAGATGATGAGGGTATCCCTTGCTAAAACTTAACCGATGAATACAATTAAAATCAACACGCTTTCCCTGGTTCTCTTCCTGCTATGTGCCGGCCTGGCCGGGTTTGGCATCTCCTACTTGCTAAGAACAAATCCGCCGGCCTTCGAGGCCGACCTGGTCAACCGCAAGCCCGTGGGTAACCTCACGGTAGATCGGGCCAGGAAAATGGTAAAATCCTATGGAACCACCATCGCTGTTCAAACCGGCCGAACTGCGGGTAGCGCGGAGGATTCAAACGTAACCTCCATCTATTTCGATCTCCGCTCGCTCGGCGGCTACCTGGCCCGTATGGCCGCTTTTCACCATGCAACGGGCGTACGATTGTATCTTGCACGGTATGATTCTACGGAGAAAAGAACGTATAAGGATACAGACGGAACAACGAAAGACTATGACCTAAAAGGGTATAATACTCTGGTTGCTGTGCCCACCCGCATTATCAATGGTTATATTTCCGATATTATTGGTGAAAGAAAGGGAGACAAAGTGGAACTTTTCTCCATACTGGAACAGCCAGTACTACAGGCGCAAAATGGAGGTGTATCCTGTCCGCCATACCCGCCGAGCGTTTGCAATAAGCAAAACCTGCTGAACTATGCCAAAACCGGCGACCTGGATTTCCTGAAAGATTACTAATATGCTGTATTTCTATTTTCTTTGGGTAGAACTGGCATCTTTAGCTGTTGCACTCATACAGTATCCCGCCCTGCGAAAAGCCGGTCTTGCGCTGTTCATACCCTTTTTATTACTGACGAATATCGTGGAATGGGGTTCACGGTATGGCGTATTTACCGTTCACGACAGCAATAACTGGGTACTGAATATATTTACCCTGGTAGAATTTATTTTCTATTCTTTCTTGTTTTGTCATTTTTCCCATTCGGACCGGCATCGTTCACGCATTAAAACACTTACTGTAATAATAGTCTCCGTTTGTATCGCAAACATATTATTCGGACAAGGCCTGAACCGGTTTCATTCTTACTCTTTCCTGGTTGGCTCCATGCTCATGGTCTATTTTTCGGGCTATTATTTTTTTGAACTGATGAAACGGCAGGACTATATTAGAATAGTCCTGCTGCCTTCATTGTGGATCGTTACGGGCATACTGTTTTTTTACATTGGCATGTTTTGCTATTATATTTTCTATGAAACTTATGCCTACCGGTACTTTGCAGATTATTACATGCTGTTTAATATATTAGGTAATATCTTTAATATCGCATTGTACGGTTGCTTTATCGTGTCCTTTTTATGCATGAGGCGAACAACGACTTTATAAAATTTATCATCTGGGGAACCCTGCTGTTGTCGCTGCTGGGCGGGTTTATATTGTCGTTCGTTATGATCTACCAGCGGAAGCATCGCTTGTTCCGTGAAAAAGAAGATGCATTCAAACGTGAAATACTGCAGGCGCAGGTAGAAGTACAGGAACAGACCCTGCATACGATCTCGCAGGAAATACACGACAATATTGGGCAAACCCTCAGTCTGGCGAAACTGAACCTATTCACCCTCGGCAGCGAAATACCGCCTGCGGCAATGGAGAAGCTGGTCGCTTCCCAGCAACTGGTAGCACAGGCGATCAAAGATCTGCGCAGCTTGTCCCATGGCATCAGTGCAGAATTCATTACTACCATGGGCCTTGCGCGCGCCATTGAAGGGGAAGTTGACCGCATTAACAATTTCAGTAAAACACAGATCCGACTGGATATTTCCGGGTCGGTATACATGCTGGGCCAAAAGCGCGAAATCCTTCTCTTCAGAATTTTCCAGGAAGCAGTCAACAACCTGCTCAAACATGCAGCCTGTTCCGAAGCAACCGTTTCGATACTTTATCAGCCGGGAGCGTTTGTAATGACAATCGCTGACAATGGCGTTGGATTTAACTACGTACAACATCAAAGCAGTGAGGGTGGTTTTTCACTGGGTCTTGCCAGTATCCGGCGAAGAGCCGAGTTGCTGGAAGGCAAAATAGATATTCAGTCAACCCCCGGAAAAGGAACGCGTCTTTTACTGAAGATTCCCACCGAAACCAGCAAGCCATAGATGACGAAAAACGCGCTCCGTCATTAGGCGGCTAAATAATGAAGCAGGATATATGCCTTTCGAACATATAGAATGTATCAGTTCTACGCAGTATTGCAACCATCAGCAAAAAGGAGGTTCGCAATACGCGCAACAATTTTGTAGGGAATGCTTGTGAACAAATGATTCGGTGATGGCAGTAAGTGGCTTTCGGTCTTCCGGCCCGGAAGGTTTATAACAGCAACGAATTGTTATGAGTGAAGATTTATATCCAATAAATCTCTTTTCTGCAAAAAAAATCCTGGCATGCCAAGCGCCAGGATTTTTCGTTGCCGGGAAATCTTATTTGGTACACGAAAGCGTCGCCGAATACGTATCGGTGGTTCCGTTTACAGAAGTCTCTACTAAAAACAAATAATAAGGCTGTGTACCACGAAGGAAATTGAGGGTACCGCTGCTCGAAGTGTTGATGGATTGTCCCCATGGACCCGTGTAATTCGCCGTTCCCATCCAGGGTGAGGCAGCCACTACCAAACCAGCCGGCGTATATACCGTAAACCTGTTGGGCACAACAAGTGCAGAAAGGGCGATTTTTATCTTTGCACTATCCGAAGAGAGCGTGTCGAAGCGCAGGGTATCACGTACATATTGGTGATAACCGCCGCTGCTCCAGGAACCTGTTAGGGTGCTGCCACAACCGCCCGTGCGCAAACCTAATGGCGCGATAATGCGCTGGCCAGCGGGCAACTTGCCGGAAGGATCCGTGTTTTGTAAGCCTTCATTGCTTTCTTTGGAAAAATTGAAATTGGTAACAGGTATGACCGGCACCATGGAGTAGTCGGCCGTTTCGTCCGGACGTTTTGCCCCATTCTTGGAACAGTTGGCCAGTACGATCAATCCAAATAATACGATCACCAAAAAGGCGGCATAATTTCTTTTCATGGAAGTAATTTTAATTTACCTAATTTACTGCAATTGAGTGCACCTGAGCCCGCGCTACCAATAAATATTTTCGCAAATACTCTTGCGTTTTATTGATAGGGTGTAATTACCGTATATTTTAGATCCAAACTTCTGACTTAAGGATGTCCTAAGTGATTTTGCAAGGAAAGTATGAAAGCGTAATGACTGGCCAGTAATTTGGCAAACGATAAAGGCAGAATAGTAATGCTAATAACTGATCTGTTTGAAGTTTTCAGATAAATCGGCCATTCATTTTGTGACCCACCTCACTATTTCTTTCCTTTTTCTTTTCCGGTGCTCATAAGCTTAAATTGAGGAACGATTTCTATGTTCTTAATGGTTTCTTCTGCCAGTTCAAAATGCATCGAATCGACCGAGTCACCCGAAAATTCTGCCCCCCAGTACCATCCATGATTGTTGAAATATGGGAACAGCAAATAAACGCCTCTTTGCGTTTGATGGATCCCCTGAGCAAGCACAGCAGTCCCAAAATAAATATCGATGGCAGATCCCCAGCTATGGTTAGAAAATTTTGAGGGATTATGTCGTCTGGATCGAATGCACAACAGACCGGCGGTTTTGACTTCATTGTACACATCGGGCAGTTCCATTTTCACCTGGTCAAAGATCTGCTTCAACGATTCAACGGCATAAGACAGGCCCGAAACTTTGAAAGGCCCTACATCAA
>JAGWTK010000400.1 GCA_028876035.1 Bacteroidota bacterium | reverse complement strand
GTTCGCCTGCAATCGCTTTCTGAAGAACAGGCGACGGTACGCGTTCCCTATAAATGGTTTTCACAGAACCCTTTCAAATCTACCTACTTCGCCTGCCTCGCCATGGCAGGGGAGATGAGTACCGGGCTGCTGGCCATGATGCACGTTTACAAACGCAATCCGCCGGTATCCATGCTGGTGGTAAAACTCGAAGCGCAGTATTTCAAAAAGGCAACAGGCATGACCTGGTTCACCTGTAACGACGGAAAGGCCATGGTCGACACGATAGAAAAGGCGCTTGCTACCGGGGAAGGACAAACGATAACGGCGGTCACGCACGGCCTCAACAGCGCAGGCGAGAAAATTGCCGATTTTTATGTGACCTGGTCTTTCAAAGCCAAACCGGTTCAAAGTTCATAGTTCCTTGTTTGTAGTTGACAGCAACGCAAAAAGAGCATTATACAAGAAATTGTACATTATTGTAAACGGGCAAAAGCCAGCAGCCAATAGCTAACAGCTAATAGCCAACGGCCAACGCCCAACACCTAACACACGCACATGAAGATTGCTTTCCACGGCGCAGCGCGCACCGTTACCGGTTCAAAACATCTGCTTTCGCTCAGCAACGGAAAAAAATACCTGCTCGATTGCGGCATGTTCCAGGGCATGGGTGCAGATACGGATAAGTTCAACCGCGATTGGGGCTTTGACCCGTCAACGGTCACTGCTTTGATCCTTTCGCATGCACATATTGATCACAGCGGACTGATTCCAAAACTAGTAAAGGATGGTTTCCAGGGAACTATCTATTGCACACCCGCAACCAGGGCGCTGACGCAAATCCTCTTGCTCGACTCGGCAGAGATCCAGGAGGATGACGTGAAGTTTTCGAACAAACGGAGGTCGACCAACAGTTTACCGATTCTTAGTCCGCTCTACACCATCGAAGATGCCAAAAAATGCTTTGAGCGATTCAGGGAAGTGGAATATGGCAACTGGTTTACGGTCGATGAAAATATCGCACTACAGTATACCGATGCAGGCCACATCATTGGCAGCGCAGCAGTACACCTGAAAATAACAGAAAATGGAAAGACGAGCCGGCTGAGCTTCAGTGGTGACGTGGGACGTTATCGCGATATTATTCTCCGCTCGCCGGAAACATTTTCTCAGGCCGATTACATCCTGCTGGAATCAACCTATGGTAACAGCTTGCATGAGCAATTCACCACAACTCCTGATCAGTTGCTGGAATGGATTACAAAAGCCTGCCTCGAAAAGAAAGGGAAACTGGTTATGCCGGCTTTCAGTGTGGGCAGAACGCAGGAACTATTGTTCTCGCTCAACCAGCTTGAACTTGAAAAAAGGTTGCCGCCGATTCCGTATTATCTCGATAGTCCGCTGAGCATCGAAGCTACCGAAGTAATGAAAAACTATTCACGTTATTTTAATAAAAGCATTCAGAAGATTCTTGAAAGTGACAGTGATCCATTTGGATTTAAGGGACTGCGCACGATCAAAACCGTTGAAGAATCAAAATCACTCAACTATTCCAACGATCCCTGCGTGATCATATCGGCCAGTGGCATGGCCGACGCAGGCCGGGTAAAACACCATATCAGTAATACCATCGAGAATAGCCACAATACGATTTTGTTTACCGGTTATTGTGAGCCGCATTCTCTTGGCGGCCGCCTGATGGCCGGTGCAAATGAAGTAAGCATCTACGGTGTGAAGCACGAAGTGAATGCTACTATTGGGGCTATCCGCAGTATGAGTGCACATGGCGACTATGAAGATTTGAGCCAGTTCCTCGCCTGCCAGGATCCAAAGGCAGTTAAGAAATTATTCCTGGTACACGGTGAATACTATGTGCAACAGGCTTTTCGCCAACGATTGCTGAGAAAAGGATTTGCGGATATAGAAATTCCCGAGAGACATTATGAAATTGGACTAACCTAAAACGAAAAAGCCATCTCCGCGATGGCTTTTTAATTTCTTGAATGGTTACAGGGGTACACTTGTTTACATAGGCACTGAGTTTTACATTCAAAGGTCTTGCAAGGATGACTTGGACAGACGGCTTTCGTTGGATATGAATGCAGGTGGTTTTGGATGCTGGACTCAAACGGGATGGCTTATCAAGGATTTGGATGGCAGGTTTCTCAGCGTCGGATTGGATAACGGCTTTTCGAAGGCCAGGATTCGATTGCCCCACAAAGATGCAAGTCAGGGTCTGAACATCATAGTCGTTTTCGATTAAGAAAACTAAAAAGCCGATGAATGTCATTCCATCGGCCTGGTATGCAAAAAAAAATTAATCCGTGTATTGGCGCTGTAGAATAAAATTGCGTTAAATGATATTCAGCCGCTTTAAAACCTCTTGCTTGTGCGCCTTGCTTATAGGAATTTCCTTTCCGCTGATAAAAAGTCCGTTCTCACGGATATTACTGATTTTATCAATGTTGATGATGTACGAACGGTGCACTTTCATGAAATTCTGCTTGCTTACTTTTTCTTCCAGGTTCTTGATCGTATTATGGGTGATGTATTTTTTTTCACCCGTTACGAATTTTACATAGTCACCCATGCTTTCAATGTAGAGAATCTCATCATTGTTTAACCGAATTAATTTTCCATCTGCTTTAATAAATATGTGGTCGAGCCCGCTTTCGGTAACCGTATTATCGGCTACCTGCGGTGCAGCAGGTGGAATCTTCTTCAACGCATCGAGGAATCGCTGGTAGGTAAACGGCTTTTTCAGGAAGTCGGTCACATTGTATTCAAAGGCGTCGAAAGCATATTCCGGCTTGGACGTAGTGAGAATCACCTTCGGCGAATACGCGATTTGATCCAGCAGGTCGAATCCGGTGGCACCGGGCATCTCTACGTCGAGGAAAATCAAATCCACTACATTGGTGTTTAAAAACGCCAGCGCGTCGGCAACGCCGGTGAAATGGCCTTTTACTTCAAGCTGGCCACTCTTTTCGCAGCAGCGTTTCAGGTAGTCGGCTGCCACCTGCAGGTCTTCTACGATAATACATGTAAAGCTCATAATTGGGAAGCATTGAATGCCTTCAGCCGGTCGTATTCTTTCTGAATAAGATCCTTTGCTTCGAGCAAAGCGTTTTTAATAGGAATATAGGTTTTGGAAATTTCTTGTATAGACTGAGCCCCTGCGCATGCATTTTCGAACTGCTTGCATTCATCCTGCAATGCAGTTAATCCCACGTAGCCAAAAGTTGGTTTGATTTTATGGACGGCCTTCCGTAGCTCCTCGGTATTTCCGTTTTCGTAGGCCAGCTGGATCGAGCCAAAGTCCCCGTCGAAATGCTCCAGGGTGGTCGCAAATATTTCTTCGACATATAAATAGTCGCCGGCGTAGAGGTTATACAACGCTTCGGCGTCCATTTTTTCGCTAAAAATGAACTGGTTAGGTAAAGTTTCGTTCCCCATAGGAAAATAGATGTACTGGTTTTTCGTTATATCTCCGCGGTAATTTCCTTACAGCGCATGAAAAACGCCGATCTAATAACTCTATGAAGCAAAAATTATTACATATTTCCTGGTCAATTTATCAGGATATTATTTATACAGGGGTGGATGAAGGGGTTTCGAGGGACCAGGAAAAAAAAGTTATCCGGTTCAACCAGTTCGTCCTCCTGGCCCTGCTGGTCAATTGCGTATCGGTAGGAATTTATTTATACCATAAGCTATATATCAGCGGACTCATCAACGTCACGTCGGCCTATCTTTTTTTACTGGCTTACTATTTTAATTACCGACGGAAACTGGAGATCGGCAGAATCCTGTCTATCATTAATATCAACCTCTACCTGATCATCATTAGTCATGTAGAAGGCCTGAAGGCCGGCGGTTACCTGCTTTACTTTCCTTACTTCCTCGCCATCACTTTTGTAGTGAGCATCCGGCGCAATTTCCGGGAATTATTGCTCGTATGCTTCATCACCCTGGTTTCCCTGCTGGCGTGTATTTTGGGTAACCCGGATACCAACAATATCCAGATTATTCACCCGGCGATGTACACCACCCTGTACAACAGCAACCTCTTTGTGTCACTTTGTGCCACGATCTTTTTTTCTTACGCCATCCTTCGCCTGAATAAAGAGAACGAAG
>JAGWTK010000399.1 GCA_028876035.1 Bacteroidota bacterium | reverse complement strand
CTTATCTGGTCTCCGGCTACTTCGTCGAGGATTACATTAATCCTGGCCAGCGGGTTCGCCGTCATCCTCATATTCACCGTAAGATTGCTTTCGGCGCGTTTGCGTCCCAGGTCCTGCATTTCTTTACCATATACTTTCCAGGTAAGGAAATCGGCCTCGCCGTTCACGCGGGAACTGCTGATGGGCAAATTGATCAATGAACTGTCGGTCGCTTCCGCCTGGATATCCATTTGCATGTCTTCCTGCGGACCGCGGAAACTGAAGGTGGCTTTGCCGATGGCGTGACCATAGAACTGCTTGTTGTCGGTTTTACCCGTATTGAGCAACAGGAGGCGATTGGTTTTGGCGCGGAAGTCAAATGCCATATCGCGGAAATTGTTGTGGTAGAGTTTTCCGTATTGAACATCGGCCGTGTTGTTCAGCTCATCTTTTACCTGGAAGCTTCCGAAATCGATACCATCTTCCTGCATCTTCACCTGGGCTTTAGGAATACGGTAAGTGCATTTCGTATAATCTACCATCAACGATGCGTCGGTGACACTCAGGTCGCCCAGGTATTTCAGATTATTTCCTTTGCCTACCACGCGCAGGTCACCTGAAACCCAGCCCTGGAGATGACTAAAAATGCCGGAAACATATTTTTCAAGGATATGAATATTCGTATGTTCATGCAGGTGAGTGGTGAGGTCAATGCCTGTGCCGGTGCTGTCGGCCGTATTGATAAATCCGCTTAGATCGAAATTGTAGTTCTGATTTTCTGAAATTCCCGAAACCGTGACGCGCCCCGATGCCTTCGAATAAGCGGTGGTAATCTGCACTTTCCCTACTGAGTCATCATCTAACCTGAATTGCTCGGCCGTGGCATTCACATCTACATTCGTATTGCCGAAAGGATCGCTCACCAATACATTGCCCGTGAGCAAACCTTCGAGGCGATTGCTTTTAACAAAGAAGGGCGCAAAATCGCCGATATTGATTTTTTTCAGATCAACCGTCAGGTCGGTTCCTCTCCCGGTTTCTGATAATTGCGAACTCAGTTTCACTTCCTGGTCGCCACTGTAGATGCGGATGCCTTCCGTAGTTACAATATCGCGCGTAAGGGTGAGTTCGCCGTTTTTATCGATGGTCCAGCGTTTGCCGTTGATATCGAAGGTAGACGGATCGAATTTGATGCTGAATCCATTGCTGCGCGTACGGAAGCTGCCGGAGATATTGGCAGAATTGAGGGTTTGGTTGGCAGCCGCACTAATGTTAATTTTTGACAGATCGTTCGCTGAATTGATATGCACCTGCGTTCCGGGGAAATGCAGGCTATCGTTCACAAACGCATCGCCCACCGACAAACCCAATACCAGCGAATCGAGGTTGCCCCTGCCCTGCAGTATCGTATTGCTGAAGATAACGTTGCGATAACCGAACTGCGGAATATCGGCATCGAGGTTGAACAGGTTCTCTCTGCTGTTGATGCGACCGCTTACATTGCTGTTGTTGAAACCGGTGAGGTGCTTATCCACCAGGTCGAGGTAATCATCGATTTTTTTTGTGGTGATAACAAAACTAAAATTCTCGTTGGTAAGTTTTCGGGCAGAAGGTTTGAAATAACTCGGGTAATAACGGTTGAGAAAAGTTTGAAAGGCAGCGGGCAGTTCACGGATGGAATATTCGCCGGCAATAGCAGCATCAAATTCATTGCTCTCGATCACGATGCTTTTACTGTTGCCGGTTTGTTTACTGTCGATCGTGAGGGAGTCGAAAGAAATACGCTGTCCGTTTTTGAAGATCGATGCATCGTATACCCGGGCCGTACCGAGGAAGTCGTCGATATTATCGCCCGTGAAATTAAAACGGAGGTGACCGTTGAAATCGATATCGTCTTTGTAGAGCTTGAGTCGTTTGAAGTTGGCACGGTCGATCCCCGCCGTGAAATCAAAACGCGGCAGTTTCTTGCTCAGGTCAACCAGTCCGCTTAACTGTAAACCCAGGTTTTGATCATCGGCTTTCAAATCGCCGTTGAAGAGTCTTTTGGCCAGTGTGCCATCTACCCGGATATTGTGGTAGCTGTAATTATTGAAATCGAGGTTACTAACAGTGCCGTTCAAGCGCGCACGGATCTCGTTCAATGTAAACCCGCTTCCCTGGACACCCACATTGAATTCGATATTGCCCAGATTGGAATAATCCACAAAGCTGCCGAGGTTAAAGCCACCGGATGAAATGGTACCGTTGTACAGGGGAGCCGCCTTTTCCGGGAACTTCAGGTTGAGGTCGGCCTTTACCGCACCCAGCGCTGTTTCCACTATCCCGGTGGTTACAAAGTCGCGGATATAGCCTTTGAAATCACCTTTGAAACGCAGGTACTGGAGGCGTTCCAATTTCAGGTCATTGATGGTCTTTAACTGCGGAACGATGGTGCTTGCATCTGCCCAGGTTGTCTGAAAATCGTTTGAAGTAAATTCAATCAGTGTTTTATTGATATCGGGCAATCCTTTCATGGCTAAATCGCCGTTGAGGGTAGTGCCTGATCCTGTTTTCACCAGCAGGTTTTTTCCTTTGAGATCATCCACCGTACCCTGCATATTACCGGTTACCTGGAATTCTTTGTGCCAGTTGTCCAGCTCGGGTGCGAAGAAGGCAATATCGTCACTGTGTATGGTGGCGTTGCGAAACGCGCCCTGCATGCGTACTTTGCTGATAAAGTCGCCCATATCATCAAAGTTGTTGTAGTGCATGGAAAAGTACTGGGTAAGATGGCTTTTGTTGGTGCGGATGTCGAGGTTATTGAATTCCATCGCGCGTGGCTGCCAACGCATATTCGCTTCCAGTTTTTTTACTTCGAAGCCGCTGCGTTCGCGGGTGGCAATCACCGTGTGTGCACTCACGGTATCTTTTACAAACTGCAGTTTGGTAAAACTTGCATTGATGTTTTTGAACTGCAGGTGCTGGGCATCGAAATAATAATAGTCCGCCCGATCGGATTTTTTCTGATCGCTGAAACTGCCATTGACGATCGATACCTTATCGGCCAGCAGTTTCCATCCATGTTTATTCCAGTAGAGGTTGGTATCGCTGGGGGAACGGTAATCGGGCGCTGGTTTGTATGTACGCGTGCCGGGGTAATTGTAAATAGAAAAAACAGGGTCTACAATTTTCAGTTCATTGATGGCAACCAGTTTCTTTTCGAGGCTAAGTTCGCGCGCGTCTAGGGTGAGGGAGCCGAGGTAAAGGCCCATGTCTTCCCCGCGGAATCCATCGCGCTTGAGAAAATGGATATTGGCGAGTTCAGCCTTTTGTAATTGCAGCTGAATCGTTTTCTTCTTTGTTGTATCTGAACTTCCGCCAAAATAATCGGCGAGGAATTGATAGTTCCAGATAGAATCGGTGCGCTGCAGGCGGATGGTGGCGTCTTCGAGACCGATGTATTGGAGGACGGCTGTATCGCGCAGGAAAAACCAGTCGTTCACATTTACTTTTACTTTTCCGGCGTAAACGAGGGTATCCTTGTTTTGATCTACTACATATACTCCTTCCAGCAACATCTTACTGAAAAAGCTGAAGTCGACCCGCTTCACCGTCACCTTTGTATGCAAACCCTTCGACAAGCGCGCCGATGCCTGTCCTGCCAGCCAGGTTTGTACCGCCGAAGTTTGCACCAATGCGAGCGATACCAGGAGCAACATCAGCAATACCAGCAATCCGCGCAGGAAATGACGGGGAACCATAACCGCAGTGAGGAGTACCGCAAACAACACGGTGGACCATAGCCGGGCATTGGGCCATAGCAGCAGGGCCACTATCCACAGGGCGGTCAGGATAGCCGTGCGAACCAGCAGTGTTTTACGGGGCGGTAGAGGCATTTGAATATCAGGTAAAAATACGGTAAACAACCGCTGTGTGCAAATTCAGTACCAGCCTGTTGCGGGGGAGTGTTCTTTACAGAATAATTAGCGTTGGCGAGGGGCGATTTGATGGGAATCAAGAGCGAAGCTGCTAGTGTAACGATTATTTAATTAGTATACTATCTTTTCCTGTGTATGTCCATTGGAATGGCTTTGCCCTTTCCTTGTTGTAAGTGGTGATATATTCCAGTATTTGTGCAGTCATTTGTTTGGTTGATGTCCATAT
>JAGWTK010000398.1 GCA_028876035.1 Bacteroidota bacterium | reverse complement strand
CAGCAGGGGCTGTTACAGGATCGGCGTGTACTCGTTATAGATCAGTCGGCTAAGAACAGCAATGACCGCACCTGGTGCTTCTGGGAAAAAGGGCAGGGTTTTTTTGAGCCCGTTCTCCACAAACAATGGGAAAATATATGGTTCCATGCGCCCGGCTTTTCCAGAAATTTTTCGGTTAGCCCTTACCGGTATAAAATGATCCGCAGCGCAGCTTTCTATGCTTATTGCCGGGAGCGGCTGCAGGCGGACAGGGTCGAATTTATTACCGTCACCGTCCAGGAAGCGCGGGCTGAAAACGGTCAGCTTCATTGCAAACTGGATGCTGCGGCAACAACATTCCGGGCGGGCACGGTTTTCAATTCATTTCCCCCGGAGATTAAACCAGCGCAGGGAAAATCAATTGACTGGCTGCAGCATTTCAAAGGCTGGCTGGTCAAAACTGAAACCCCGGTATTCAATCCGGGTGAAGCCGTGCTGATGGATTTCAGGGTCAGTCAGCTCGCCGGTACATGTTTCGTATATGTATTACCGTTAGACAACCAGCATGCGTTGGTAGAGTACACGCTCTTTTCAGGTGCCTTACTGGAACCGGCCGCTTATGACGAGGGGCTGCTGCACTACATGCGGTCACAGTGGCCGGGCATTGCATTCAGCGTAGAGGAAACCGAATTTGGCGTCATCCCCATGACTACAAGACAATTTCCCTGGTACGCCAATGGCATGTTTCAGATTGGTACAGCGGGCGGACAAACCAAAGCATCTTCCGGCTATACATTTCAGTTTATCCAGAAACAAAGTGCTGCTATTGCAGCCGCACTCCGGAAGGGAGCATTAAGTCCGGATGCACCGGTGGGCAGGGCATCTTCCAGGTTTCGCTTCTACGACAAGGTATTGCTCACAGTGCTGGAACAACACTACCTCGACGGAAGCCGCGTGTTTTCACAGCTGTTCGAACGAAATTCACCAGCCCGCATCTTTTCTTTTCTCGATAACGAAACGTCTATCCCTCAGGAGCTCGCACTGATTGCATCACTACCCACCATACCTTTTCTCAAAGCAGCCTGGCAATGCCTCTGATCTGAATAGGGGGTAAGAAGTAAGGGGTAAGAGGTGATCAAAGGAATCGCAAAGCCAGTATAAAATCCATTGACGGCCGCGAAGCAATTACACCAGCGACTATCGCCTGCTTCAGCTGGATGTTTCATCGAACAGGCAGCATTGGGACGGCTATAAAGCAATTTGATCAGTATGTCCGGACACTTAGGGCTCGGTAAACTTTCAGTAGCAAATCGGAAATTCCGTCTTATCCCACTCTACATTGGCAATTCAATCTTGTTGTCGTGTATCATGAACACTAAGTTTGGTGAAATATATATATGTAGCTGTACAAGATTCAACAAAGTTTTTTATTGGAAGTTTTTCGCAAAGAGAAGTGATACCTCTGTATCAGGATAGCCGGCTTCTGAAAATTCTAACGGATTGCATTAATTAATTTTTAAAAAAGAAAAAATTAATCCACATGAAAAAGTTATCACTTTTTTCAGGATTGCTGTGCGCGCTATGTTTGTATTCATGTCAGAAGTTTTTCGACTGGCACCAAAGCGGGAACCCCCATACGAACTCAAATATTACCGATCCAACCGGCCTCGTGTCTCCATCACAGCATGGTAAATTAGATACGATTCAAAAGGGGTTCGCCTTTACAGAAGGACCAGCGGTTGATAAACACGGAAATATTTTTTTCACGGATCAGCCCAATGATAAAATCTATCGCTGGGATGCGAATACAGGTAAGATTACCAGCTTTCTTACAGGGACGGGGCGGTCAAATGGCATGGCCTTCGATAAGGATGGCAACCTGATTGCCTGTGCCGATATGCATGGCGAACTTTGGAAAATCTATCCTGATGGACATCACGATGTATTGGTCAACAATTACAATGGAAAACTATTGAATGGTCCAAACGATGTATGGATCAATCCCGTCACCGGCGGCATGTATATCACTGATCCTATTTTTCCACGGGATTACTGGGACGATTCTGATCCGCGCAAGCAGGGTTGGGAGCCTACACATTCTGAACAGGCGGCAACGGGCAAAGGCGGTCATGTGTATTATCTCGCACCCGGCAGCCATAAACTGGTAAGGGTTACCACGCAACCGGAATGGGATGCAGACTCTTGGCCCAATGGCGTAGTGGGTACACCCGATGGGAAAAAACTCTATGTTAATAAATGGAAGGGCGACAATATGGGCGGCACCTGGGTCTTCGACATCAATGCCGATGGCACCCTTTCACATATCAGGAAATTTGTGGAGATGGGCGGCGACGGCATGTCCATGGACAGTCGTGGCAATGTATATATCAGCAACGGATTTGGCGTAACAGCTTTTGATCCCTACGGCAACAGCATCTTTAATGTGCCCACAGGCGGTGGCGCTACCAACAATGTTTTCGGCGGAAAAGACAATAAGCTTTTGTTTATAACCGGAGCACCTGACCGGGTGACCTCGTTAAAAATGAATGTGAAAGGTGTGGAGAAATTCTGATTTGATCATTTGCAAACAAAAAAGCACCTGATCATCACAGGTGCTTTTTTTGTAAAATCTCATTGTAGGACACTGGCCAATCGCCAACACCCAACAGCTAACACTCGTGGCCTCGTCAGGAATCGAACCTGAATCTGGAGCTTCGGAAACTCTTATACTATCCATTGTACTACGAGGCCCTCCTGGAAGTCGATAGTCTTTAGTCCTTAGTCAGCATCCACTTTGACTGTATCGAAAAGGACTAAGGACTACGGACTAAGGACTATTTAATCAGTCCCTGCACATTACTTGCAAATATCTTTACCGCAATGGCGAGCAATATTACGCCAAAAAATTTGCGTATCGCAATCAATCCCGCTGGTCCCAGTAATTTTTCAAGGAAATTCAGTGATTTTAACACGAGAAATACCACCAGCAGGTTTATCAGGATAGCTATCAGTATGCTTTGGTCGTGGTAGTTGGCTTTGAGCGACATGATCGTGGTAAGTGTACCCGAGCCAGCAATGATAGGAAACGCGATGGGAACGGCTACGCTCGACTTACTGTCTTTGTCGCTCTTGAAAAATTCAATGCCCAGCACCATCTCCAGGCCAAGAATAAAAATCACAATGGAGCCACCCACCGCAAATGATTTTTTATCCAGCCCAAGAATGTTCAAAAAATTCTCACCCACAAAAAGAAAAAGTACCATCAGCGCACCCGAAATCACGGTTGCCTTCAGCGCGTTGATATGTCCCATCTTTTCCTTGAGCGTTATCAGGATGGGAATGGAGCCAATGATGTCAATGATAGCAAAGAGCGTAAAGGTTACCGTAAGCAGTTCACTATAGTTGAACATCGGGCGTGTTTTTACAAAGGTAACAAGAAGGGAGGAGGATGCTATAAGTGCTGGGTGCTGGGTACCGAGTACAAAGTACCGAGTACCAGGATACCCCTGTGCGGGAAACGTTTGAATACGCAATACCCCTGGTAAATATTACAGCCGAAGCCTTGAATTCTTCTGCTACGCTGTGTATGTTTTAAAACAAAAAAGCAGTGAGGTAAAAAAATGGCACTTTAGGCGGGAAACTAAAGTGCCAGGTCCGTTAATATGCTTAAAGCAGGTGTCACGCCATTGCTCGTCGGTTTCAGGCCTTGTCCTCCTTTGCTTATACGAGTTCGCCTTTGACGAAAGACTGGCGGCGTAACCATTCAAAACCTGCAAGACAAAGACCGCTGTATAACAAGGTTGCGGCCAGGAAATTTTTCTCAAAGGGAATCGCTGCTACCAGGCAGGTCCAGAATCCACCGGCTGTTTGCGGGTAGGTATGACTACCGATCCACACCCCAAGATCAGTTACAATCCAGTGAATAGCGGTAATCAGCAGGGAAGCAAGGATGGTTCTTCCCACGGTGATCTGTTTCATTAACCATCTGCTGGCCAGGGTCATGAGCAGGAAGGCGCCATATACCCAATACCATCCGCTATACAAGATACCGCTGTACGCCGAGCGGTAAATTGTAAGCGAGAGAATGATATCACTCACAAAAAGAGTGAGCAACGGAAAAGTATAGGACCAGCTTTTCCTGCTGAAACAGGCGCCGCCCAAAATAGCCAT
>JAGWTK010000397.1 GCA_028876035.1 Bacteroidota bacterium | reverse complement strand
GTTGTTCGCGGCTTCATTGGGTGAGAATGCCATTCACGGGAGTGATAGCGATGAAAATGCTAAGATCGAAGGCGATTTCTTTTTCAGCGGGCTGGAGCGCTTCTGATAAAAGCGTCATTTGAAAATAATTGGGCTGTCCGGGTGGACGGCCCATTTTTTTTGCGGTAAATATTTCAGGCAAACAGACTAAAACCTAAACTTTTAAAGTGATGCGTTGTACTGGTAGAAAAAGGTCTTAATGAATGTAAAAGAAAAACTTCCCGTATGGGTGGTTTCGTCCCTGTTGCTGGTGAATTGCTTCCTGGTCTTTTATACCGACTGGCTGCACGTTATTTATTTCATCAGTGCCATCGGACCCTTCCTCATCGTTTGGATGGTATACAGTGTACTGAAATATGGCAAATACAAAGCGGCCGACCTGCAGGAAGAGGAAGAATGGGGCTATGCCGACAGGACAAAAGATGAAGCCGGTAGGCTTTAGTTCGTGAGCATTTCCGGTCCGGGTATATGTTTCATTGGCCGAACAATAAATCCAGCTTTGCGTAGCAATAGTATAACGCCTTTTTCGCCGCCGAGGTGGCCTGCGCCCACTGCAATTAAAGACGGAGCGTCGCGCATAATCGCGGGCATTTTTTCGGCCCAGTTCGCATTTCTCCTGTAAAGTAACAAGTCCAAAAATTCTCGCATCCCTTCTTCATCGGCGGTCAGTTCCTGCATTTTCGTGATATCCTGTGCGCGGTACACTTCGGCGATCTTACTGGTTGAACTGTCGGTGCCGGTTCCGGTACTGTCAATCATCTTTAGTAATTCTTTGGCCTGGCGCTGGTAAGGTATGCTATCAAACACGCTGGCCTGGAATTGTACTGTCTCCAATCCGTAAATGGGCTTTTTGTCCTTTTTTGCCTCTTTCATAATAACCTGCTCCATACCATCTTTGCTACTGCAGGGAAACTTGCTTTCTTCAATTAATGAAGTAACAAAATAGGGCTTTAGTTTTTCCATCATCGAAAAAGGCAGCATGGTCTTATTTTTTCGGAAATAGTCTTTCACACGCTGGTATTCTTCAGCCGTGAGCAGATCACTCAGGCGGGTATCATTATTCATATATAAATACCGCATGGCGCCCAGTGTCTCCATCATATTGTCCAGATCGATTTCAAAATATACCTGCTTGGCGGCATCAATGGCAAAACGCAGGGAGTCGCTTAATTGTGCGTCTTCTGCACAAAGCAGGTGCATGGTGCCAAACAGGTAAGAAGGTTTGGACAGATGGTTACCACTGATCTCCCAGAGCAAACTGTTCTCAAGTAAGTTTTTGCTGGCGGTTTTGCCCCCCGACTTTTTGGGGGCAGCACCCTGGCCATTCAGGAGAAGGCCAGCGAAAAAAGTCAATAGTAAGAGACTGGTATTTTTCATACAATGATTTCGTTGAGACAGTACAGCGCCGTATTAACGCAATATTCCGTATAAACTTCCGCCTTTGTTGAACAGGCGATTGATTTTATTTTCAACAAAGGGATCTTTCTCCACCGCAGGCGCATGATGAGGCTTGCTGCGGGCATCCATGATAAGCGGACCCGTGCAGCCCCAGTGTTTGTGCTGAAAAAAACTGCCTGCACCATAAATATCGTGCGAGGGATTGCACCTGGTAAAAGCCACCCACAGAAAGTTGCGCAGGCTATCTGCAACAAAACCGGGATCATCGCACACGATTATCAATGGCCATTGTTCCAGTTCCGATGCCGCGGCATTGGACAGTTGGTTGCCCAGCGCGTTCATTTCCCCGGCTGCAGCACCATATTGCGTGAAGGCGGGTTGTTTGATCGCGCAAATTCCCGGTAAAATCATCCTGGCCTCCAGCCCCGTCAACGCAGCCGGCAGCCGGGTGCCCAGTTGACGAAGCGGATCGCCATAGGCAGCGAAAACTACTTTGCTGCCACTATTAAGCGATTCTCCTGAGTAATCCAGTGTATCAATGGTGGTATTGGTGTAGAAATGTACATCTCTTTTCCAGTCGATCCTTTCCAGCACATGCCGGAGATAGCCGGGAATATCGTGCGTGGTCAAATGACCCTCATCCCCTGCCGTTATAAACAGGAATTTGGCCAGGCTTAGCTGCCCGGTACCCAGCACATGGTTGGCAATCGTGAGCAGTTCAGCCGGTTGTTTAGCTGGCATGTAAGGTGTATAACGTTCGCTGCCGATGGCCAGCAATAAAGGATGTACCCCCGCGGCGTCCACGGCGTGCACTTCTTTCAACCCCGGAATCTCCTGCTGCAGGGCGCTGCCGGTCATTTCATGGATCAGGTTGCCAAAACTGGTGTCTTCCTGGGGCGGACGTCCTACTACGGTAAAAGGCCAAATAGCATTGGGGCGTGCGAATACCTTATGCACTTTCATCAGCGGAAAAGGATGACGCAGGCTATAATAACCGAGGTGATCACCAAACGGACCTTCCGGCTTGTTCTCGCCAGGTAATACTTCCCCTGTAATCACAAAATCAGCGTCACTACTGATGCAAAAGCCGTCTGCATAACGGTAGCGAAACCGTCGCCCTCCCAGTAAGCCGGCAAATGTCATTTCGCTGATGCCTTCCGGCAGGGGCATCACGGCAGCGACGGTATGCGCCGGAGGACCACCCGCAAACACACTCACTTTTAAAGGAAGCCCTTTTGCATTGGCCTTGGTTTGATGCACTCCAATCCCCCGGTGCAACTGATAGTGCAGGCCAATTTCCTTATCGCGGATATACTCGTTCCCCGACAACTGTACGCGATACATACCGAGGTTTGCATGCATAATCCCGGCCTGTTCGGGATCTTCCGTGTATACTTGCGGCAGCGTCACAAAAGCGCCCCCATCCATGGGCCAGTGCTGGATTTGCGGTATATCGCTGATATTGATTTCCTGCATGGAAGCCGGCTTTCCGGCTGTTTGTTTTTTGGGAAAGGCTTTGAGGGCAGCCAGGCCTGTAGTGATATTATCAATAGGGTGTTTGAGTGCTTTCAGCGGGTCGTTCTTCAATTCAATTACCCTTCGCACTTTGTCCAGTGTGTCGCGAAAGATAAACTTGCTTCGTTCAAGGGTACCGAAGATATTGGACGCCGCCCTGAACCGGCTGCCTTTCACGTTTTCAAACAGCAGCGCAGGTCCGCCCGCTTCGTGTACGCGCAAATGTATCGCCGCCATCTCCAGGTGTGGGTCTACTTCTTCTTTGATACGAACCAACTGCCCGTTTTTTTCGAGGTCAAGCAGACAGGCTTCCAGGCTAGCATAGGCCATGGCTTCAATTTCGGTGCAAAGTACGGGAGGAATGGGGAAAGTGATAATGTGTAAGTGTGTAAATGTGAAAATGAATGTGCTAATGTGACAAATGTGATGAATGTGATAAATGTGATGAATGTGATAAATGGCTGGAGTTTGCATGTAAAGCGGAGCGGTACGCCCATTGATGCATCCTGCACCGTTTTGGAGCATCTTTGTACCTGGTACTTGTTACCAATGCTTAAATTTAGTGTTCAAACTACTGCTATGGGCAAAGGCCGACTGGAAGCGTTCAGCGATGGCGTACTGGCTATCATCATTACTATAATGGTACTGGAATTAAAAGTGCCGAACGGAGATGATTGGAAAGCATTGGTGCCGCTGCTTCCCGTTTTCTTTAGTTATGTTTTGAGTTTTACCAATGTTGCGATTTACTGGAACAATCACCACCATATGCTGCATGCCGCACAAAAAGTGAACGGTCATGTACTCTGGGCAAATATTCACCTCTTATTTTGGTTATCGCTCCTACCCTTCGCGACCGCCTGGATGGGCGAGAATCATTTCAGCCAGACGGGTGTGATTATGTACGGCGTGGTCCTGCTGATGTGCGGCGTTGCCTACCTCATTCTTTCTATTCAACTAAGTCGACTCCACGGGCCACAATCGACCCTTGCGCGTGCACTGGGCCGCGACAAAAAAGGAAAAATGTCGCTTGTTGTTTATGTGGTGGGCATCGCGCTGAGCTTTGTCCACAGCTGGCTGGGCTTTGCACTCTATGTAGTGGTGGCCGCGATGTGGTTTATTCCCGACAAGCGGATTGAATCCGTCATCAACAGGGAAGATGCGCAGCATGAAATTGAAAAGCATGGCTGAGGCAGTTGTCAGAGGCTGAGCAAGCCC
>JAGWTK010000396.1 GCA_028876035.1 Bacteroidota bacterium | reverse complement strand
GCTGGTAAATCAAGCAAGAAGATGCACCAAAAGAACTTTTAAACTCTTAAACTTTTAAACCAGTTAACCTGCTTCGAAGCGATAAACAAATTATTTAGAACTCATATACCTTTACAAAAATGCAAGACACAGCAACAACAACCATGAAAAATCTAGTCCAGGAAAAATGGGCCAAACGTCCATTGATCATTTCCGGTCCCTGCAGCGCCGAGACCGAAGAACAGTTAGTAGCCACTGCGCAGCGCCTGGCCAATACCGGGAAAATTGATGTGCTCCGCGCTGGCATCTGGAAACCGCGAACCAAACCAGGTTTGTTTGAAGGCATTGGTGCAAAAGGCTTGCCCTGGATGCAGCAGGCAAAAAAATTGACCGGGCTGCCCACCACCGTGGAAGTGGCTACCGGTAAACAAGTAGAAGATGCATTGACCTTCGATGTAGATATTCTTTGGATCGGTGCGCGCACCACCGTGAATCCGTTCAGCGTACAGGAAGTAGCAGATGCACTGCGTGGCGTAGACATTCCCGTGCTCATCAAAAATCCCATCAATCCCGACCTTGAACTCTGGACAGGTGCCGTTGAACGCGTAGCCCGTGCTGGCGTAAAACAAATTGGTTTGATTCACCGTGGTTTTTCTTCTTACGGTAATACCGAATACCGCAATGCACCGATGTGGCACCTTGCGATTGAAATGAAACGCCGCAACCCGGAGATGATACTCATCAACGATCCCTCACATATCTGCGGACGCCGCGATATCCTGCTCGAAACAGCACAGAAAGCCATCGACCTGGATTTCGACGGATTAATGATTGAAAGTCATATCGACCCCGACAATGCATGGAGCGATGCGAAACAACAGGTAACACCGGAACGCCTGGCTGAAATGCTGGACGCCATCGCCTGGAGAAAAGAAGATGTAGCCTCAGAAGCCTATCATGCTGCACTTGAAAAACTCCGCCAGCAAATCAATCACCTCGATGATGAAATGATGCAGATTCTCGGACAGCGCATGAAAATCGCGGACCAGATTGGTAAATACAAAAAAGAAAATAATATCACCGTTCTCCAAACCAATCGCTGGAACGAAATCCTTGAACGCGCATTTGCTAAAGGCGAGAAACTTGGCCTGGGTAAGGATTTTATCACCAAGTACCTCGATGCAGTGCACATGGAGAGCATCAATCACCAGACGAAAGTGATGAACGGATGAGGAAGTTGTAAGTTTTAAGTTGTAAGTAATTAATCGTAAGAGGTAAGAGGTAAGAGGTGAGAGGCAAGAGGCGTGCAAAGCACTGCAGGGAACGGTGTTCCTATGCTGGAACCAACTTTAAACTTTAAACCAGCTATCGTTGGGTAAGAGGTAAGGGGTTAGATGCCTGCGGCAACAGGTGCTGTTCCCATCGCAGGGATCAACTTTAAACCTTCAACTTTAGACTTTAAACACGTAGTTGTTGGGTAAGAGGTTAGAGGCCTGCGGCAACAGGTGCTGTTCCCGCCGCAGGGATCAACTTTAAACCTTAGACTTTAAACTTTAAACGATTTTGGGGCAGTATGAAAAAAATACAATTCAGTTTCTCCAATACAAAGGTTGATTATCACCTGGCGAGTGGCATTGCGCACCTGAAAGAGATTGTTGATCCGGCTTCTACGTTTATTGTAACCGACGAGAATGTGTACAATGCGCATACGAAGCGGTTCAGGAACTGGCAGACGATCGTGATCCAGGCAGGTGAGCAATTCAAGACACAGGCAACGGTCGACAAATTGTTATTGGAACTGATCGAACGCGGCGCCGATCGCAAATCCACCCTCGTGGGCGTTGGAGGCGGGGTAGTAACGGATATCACCGGCTACACAGCTTCCGTATACATGCGGGGAATACGGTTTGGGTTTATTCCTACTACGATTCTCGCGATGGTAGACGCCAGTATCGGCGGGAAGAACGGGATCGATGTAGGCGTGTATAAGAATATGGTGGGTGTGATCCGCCAGCCATCATTCCTGCTGCACGATATGGTCTTCACCAATACCTTGCCGCAGCATGAATGGGAGAATGGTTTCGCTGAAATCATCAAACACGCTTGTATTAAGGACCCAGCGATGTTCAGCGCGTTGCAATCGCATACGCTCAAACAATACCAGCAAAAGAAAACCCTGCTTTGTGATCTGATACAGCGCAATGCGGTGCTTAAATCAAAAGTAGTGCAGCGCGATGAATTCGAAAGCGGCGAGCGGCGTTTGCTGAACTTTGGCCACACGCTCGGGCACGCGATCGAAAACATGTATGAATTGCCCCATGGCCACGCGGTTGCCATTGGAATGACCTATGCCTGCCATATCAGTGAAATACTGGCGGGTTTCAAACAAACCAAACAAGTAACAGATTTGCTGGCGAAATACAGTTTGCCTACCTACCGTGCATTTGACAAAGCCAGGGCTTTTGAAATACTGTTGAAAGACAAAAAGAAAGTGAAAAAGGAAATGAATTATGTGTTGTTGCAGAAAATCGGCAAGGGCATCGTGCAGCCGATTCCACTGGATAATCTGCAAACCATTATTAACGAATTATAAGCTGTAACTGATCCATGAGAGCATCTATACAACCATCCGTATTATCAGGAGAGATATGGGCACCGGCTTCTAAAAGCTCGATGCAGCGTGCCTGTGCCGCGGCGTTGCTGGCGGGTGGTACCACCGTGGTGCGAAACCCCGGTCATTCCAATGACGATAAAGCAGCCATGGACATTATTACACGACTCGGCGCCCGCCTTAGCACCCAGGGCGATGAACTCGTTGTTGAAAGTAAAGGCATCGCGCCCAACAATGATGAAATAAATTGCGGGGAAAGCGGACTGAGTATCCGCATGTTTACGCCCCTGGCTGCGATGGCCAATCAGCGCATAACCATTACCGGTAGCGGCAGCCTGCTGACCCGACCGATGGATTTTTTCGATGAAGTACTGCCGAAACTGGGTGTGCAGGTAAAGAGTAATGCCGGCAAACTTCCCCTCGAAGTAACCGGCCCTGTTCAACCTGCGAATATCACGGTGGATGGCTCCCTGAGTTCACAATTTCTGACCGGATTATTGATGGCCTACGCGGCTTCGGATGCAAAAGACGTGTCCATCACCGTTACCAATTTGAAAAGCCGGCCTTATATCGATCTCACCCTGGATGTGATGAAGCAGTTTGGTTTGAAACTGCCTCAGAATAACAATTACGAATCGTTTTACTTCGATGCGAACACCACTTCCCCCTTACCGCTTACCACTGACCGATCCTACACCGTAGAGGGCGACTGGAGCGGGGGTGCGTTTCTGCTGGTAGCAGGTGCGATTGCAGGGAATATTGTGGTGAAAGGATTGGATGTTTATTCTACCCAGGCCGACAAAGCGGTGTTGCAGGCGCTTTCCTCCGCTGGCGCCGGAATGTCGATCGAAGCGGATAAGATTGAATTGCGCCCGGCAGCCTTGAAGGCGTTTCATTTTAACGCCACGGACTGTCCGGATTTATTCCCACCATTGGTGGCACTCGCCGCTTGTTGTGAAGGCACGACCGCTATCGAAGGAGCCCGACGGTTAACCCATAAAGAAAGTAACCGTGCCCTTACCTTGCAGGAGGAATTTGGCAAGATGGGGATCGAAATCGTATTACAGGACGATCTGATGCTGGTAAAAGGCGGTACCGGATTGAAAGCAGCGCAGGTGCATTCGCGGCACGATCACCGGATTGCCATGGCATGTGCGGTAGCGGCCCTCAAAGCCAGTGGCGAAGTGTGGATCGAAGAGGCGGATGCCGTGAACAAATCTTATCCCGATTTCTACACCCACCTGCAACAACTGGGTGCAACAGTAAGTGTCGATTCGGCATTGGTACAACATTAAAATTTATCTCGTGAACGGTTTCGGAAGAATTTTTAGGGTAAACATATTTGGCGAATCGCACGGCGCTTCAGCCGGCGTGAATATCGATGGTTGTCCGGCCGGCCTACCCCTGGCTGTAGAAGATTTCTTAGCAGATATTGAAAGACGCAAAGGAGGTACACAAAAAGGAACGACACCCCGAAAAGAAGATGATCTACCTATTTTCAAATCCGGGGTCTTCAATGGTAAAACAACCGGTGCGCCCATTACCATTCTTTTTGAGAACAACAATACACGCAGCGGCGATTACGAAAAACAGCGG
>JAGWTK010000023.1 GCA_028876035.1 Bacteroidota bacterium | reverse complement strand
GTAGTGCCAGCGATGCAGCTGTCTTGTATGCGTTGATGAGTCCGGGTACGCCCAAAAGGGTTCCACCGAAATAGCGCACAACTACGATCAATGTGTTGGTGAGTTCGCGGCTGTCGATTTGTCCGAGTATAGGTTTGCCCGCAGAACCTGAAGGTTCGCCGTCGTCGCCTGCGCGGAAATTGTTGCCATCCAGCCCCAGGCGATACGCAAAACAATAGTGCGTGGCTTTGGGATGCGCTTCCTTCACCTCATTCATCCGGGTTTTAAAATCGTCTTTATTATCAAATGGAATCACGAGGGCGATAAAGCGGCTGCCCCGATCCTTGTATTCGGCCGTTGCAGTTTTTCCTGCTGTATAATAAAAATCTTTTTCCATGTTTGTTTGATGCGGTGCTACCCGAACGCAATTAACCCGATGGCCACCAATGCGAGTCCGATACCCGTCCAGTTGTAAACGGACAATTTTTCTTTGAACAATACCCATGCTGCCAGTGCACTGAACAGAACAATACCCATGTTGTTGATGGGCATAATAGCAGAGCTGTTACCGGCATGTTGTTTCAATACCGCCATCAGGCACCATATGGAGAAATAATTGGGGAAGCCAATTGCAATACCCGCTACCAGTGCACGATAGTTGAATTTTTGCCGGCCCGATACAATTCCAATTACCAATATTAATAACCCGATACTGGCGGCACCGGCGAAAGCCGTAACCAGGAAATCGTTGTTATTGCTGCCGTCGAGGAACCGTTGTTCGGTATACTTTACGAGTGTGTCGAGCAATCCGCTTCCGGCGAATAAGATCAATGGCAAAAAAAACATTTTTTCATTGACGCGGCTGCGTGTTGCTCCCCCGGCTGGTTTAACAGTGAGATACACTGCCAGCAGGGCCAGGAGGATGCCCGCGAGTTTCAGGACAGTGAGTTTTTCATTGTAGAGATACAATGAAAACGCAAAGGGTATAACCAGGGATAGTTTGTTTGCTACGGATGCTACAGAAACGCCCAGGTTTTGGGTGGTCGCGGCAATGATATTAAATAAGCCGATAAACAATGTACCCATAAGCAATGCCCAGGGAAACCAGGGTTGTTGCACTGCCGTTTGGTTGATGGGAAAATGCCCGTTGAACAATGATCCGGTGATCACACAAGTGCAATAGTTGAACACGATCGATTGGAATACGGGGATGTTTTTTCGCTCCAGCACTTTAAAAGAAAGTGTGAGGTAAGACGTGAGTACGATACTGCCGATCAAAAAAAGCATATCAGGATTGAACTGGTGTAAAAATTTGAATCAGGTCATCGCCCAAGTTTTCTTCCTGTTGCAGCTGTAAAGCGGGTAGTTCCGGCGCGTTAAGTCCGCCGGCAATCGTCAGCCGCTGGTTGCTGATGATCCGTACTTCGTCGAACAAGCCTTCATCGATAAAGGATTGCAACAACCTGGCTCCTCCTTCTACCAAAACCGACTGGATATTCAATTCATACAAAGCATTCGCCAGCTGGCTGGCCACGCTGCCCCTGCCATCCAGGCGATGGTATTGCAGCAATCCGTCCGTTTCCTGTTTTTGATCGTTGAGAACAATGGTGCGTGCTTTTCCATTGAAGAGATGCAGATCGGACGGAAGTTTCAAACCGCGATCCAATACGATTCGAACAGGGGATGCGCCGCTCCAAAGCCGGTTATTCAGCTGCGGATTGTCAAGTAACGCAGTTTGTGTGCCCACCATGATCGCCGCTTCTTCACTGCGCCAGCGGTGTACCAGCCGGTTGCTGAATTCGCCACTAATGTGCAATCGTTCTTCGCTGCCCCCGGCAATTCGACCATTTGTTGTTTGCGCCCATTTGAGAATGATGTAGGGCCTGCGCTTTTCATGAAAGGTAAAAAAACGCCGGTTGAGCTTCCTGCATTCCTTTTCCATCACCGGTACGGTCACCGAAATGCCCGCAGCCAGTAACTTTTCAATGCCCTTTCCATTGACAGCTGGGAACGGATCCCTGCATCCAATCACTACAGAAGGAATTTTGTGTGCAATGATCAGGTCTGCACAAGGCGGGGTCTTACCAAAATGAGCACAGGGTTCCAGTGATACGTACAGGGTAGACGCAGCAATCTTGTGCTGGTTGTGCGCGGTAACCGAACGAATACAATTTACTTCTGCATGTGCCTGCCCGTACTGCTGGTGATAGCCTTCCCCAATAATGCGGTCTTCATATACCAGCACCGATCCAACCATGGGGTTGGGCGCTACAAACCCCGCGCCTCGAAGGCCGAGTTCGATACAGCGTTGCATGTATGGTGATGGCGCTTGCAAGGCGGCAAAAATACAGGTTTACCGGCAGCAAAAGCAGGCACAAGTCCATTCCGGGATTGCGTAAGTTTGTTGCATGACGCTGCAACAGGCAACAGCCCGACTTCGGTTCCAGCTAATGGACGTATACGAAGAAAGAGAAGCCACGAATATCAGTGATTGGGTAATGGAATCAGTAACGGGCTGGACCCGCATTGATCGCGTGGTGAATAAAACGGCCTTGCTTTCGGCAGCACAGGAACAAAAATTAGCTGCGATCACCAGCGCTCTACTGGCCAATACGCCCGTACAGTATGTCCTGGGAGAAGCCTGGTTTTACGGACTGAAATTGCATGTCAACAGCAGCGTGCTGATTCCACGTCCAGAGACAGAAGAACTCACGGATTGGATTGTACAGGATCTGCGAAAAACTAAAAGTCCGGCCACCACCCGGGTGCTTGATATCGGCACTGGTTCCGGCTGCATTCCCTTAGGTATTAAAAGCAAGTTGCCCGAAACGGAACTGCATGCCTGTGATATCAGCAAAGCAGCACTGGAAGTAGCAGCTTCCAATGCCGCCGCACTTGGGCTTCCTGTTACATTTCATGAGATCGATATCCTCACTGTGTCCAATGCACCAGCCCTTCCTGTATTTGATGTAATTGTAAGCAATCCACCTTATATTCCTTTCGCCGATAAAGCGCAGATGGCTCCCAATGTACTCGATTACGAACCTTCGCTGGCTTTGTTTGTGGCCGACGATGATCCGTTGTTATTCTACCGTCGCATTGCCATTTTTGCCAGGAACCAGTTGACACCAAACGGTGAACTCTATTTTGAAATTCATGAATCAATGGGAGGAGCTGTATTACAACTACTCCTTAACGAAGGATTTGAGCAGGTGGAATTGAGGAGAGACTTGCAGGGGAAGGAGAGAATGTGTAAATGTGTAAAGAGAATGTGAAAATGTGTAAATGTGTAAATGTGAAAATGTGGTATCAAGTGCAAAGTACCAGGTACAAAAACATTTGCGACGGGGCTGATCCTGATAAGACAGGACCTTTAACCGGATATACAATCCATGCGACGAAGTGAGCGCACCGGCCTGGACAATTTAGACACGTCTGGATGGCCTTAGCCGGGCGGGCACCTGCACACTGGAAATTTGCAGATTATTTACGGAATCTTGGGGAAACAACAAGATCCTTGCTCCCGGCAGTATAAACATAAAATCCTTCTCCTGTTTTTATGCCGAGCTTTCCTGCGGCGACCATATTCACGAGGAGCGGACAAGGCGCATACTTTGGATTACCGAAGCCGTTGTGGAGCACAAGCAGGATGGACAAGCAAACATCCAGGCCAATGAAGTCGGCCAGCTGCAATGGTCCCATGGGGTGTGCCATGCCCAGTTTCATGACGGTATCTATTTCCAATACGCCGGCAACACCTTCGTACAGGGAATAGATAGCTTCGTTGATCATCGGCATCAGGATGCGGTTGGCGATAAAGCCCGGGTAATCGTTCACCACGCAGGGGGTTTTGCCCAGCCTTACGCTGAGCGCCTGAATGCTGTCTGTTACATCGGCAGACGTTGCATATCCATTGATGATTTCCACCAGCTGCATGACCGGAACCGGGTTCATAAAATGCATGCCGATTACTTTTTCCGGACGTTTAGTGGCTGCAGCAATTTTAGTGATCGATATCGAAGAAGTATTGCTGGCCAGTATCGCGGCCGCAGGCGCAGCCGCATCTGCCTGTTTAAAAATTTCAAGTTTGAGAGCAGTATTTTCGGTGGCTGCCTCTACCACCAGGTCTGCACCGGCAACGCCCTCTGCAATGGACGTGTTGGTACTGATGCTGGCCAATGCGTTCGCCTGTATCGTTTCTGTAATGCTTCCCTTCTGTACTTGCCGGGCCAGGTTCTTGCCAATGGTGGCGATGGCTTTGTCGAGCTGGGCCTGCGACACATCTATCAATTGCACTTTGAAGCCATGCTGAGCAAACACATGTGCAATACCATTACCCATGGTACCGGCACCAATAACAGAAACGTTTTGGATCATAAGAATGATTGAATCGTCTCCGCAAGTTATCTATTTTGCAATAGAATCCTTACACGCACCTGCACGATGCTTTCGGTGCCAGCTACTGCAGCGAGTACTTAGAACTTAGAACTTATAACTTACAACTTATTTATTCTTGAAATCCCCTCGCTTCCAGGCATTGATAAAATCAGCCCAGGCCAGGGGGTTCAGCAAGCCGATGGGAGGCGTTTGCCCTGCGTAATAATATTTCTTCGCACCTTGTGCAAGGGCATAGTTAGCTGATTCGCGGCCATCACGCGGGAGGCCCTGCATGAGGGCTCGTCGGGTGGCAGCATCATTGTTTCGGCGGGCTATTTCGAGCGCATCCGCAGGAATAACGGTATTCACAAAATCGCGTTCAAATTGTTCTTTGGTGGGCCTGGGGCGTATAATGGTCACCGGGAGATAGGCGGTATCGTTGACCATCAGCTGGATAACACTTTGCTGGTTACCGTCGAGATTACGGGGTATTTCTACCAGTTTTGGTTTGTAGCCGATACTGGTAAACTCTACTTTATCGCCTTTGAGTACAACAATAGAAAACACACCCTGTTCGTTCGTCATGGTACCGCGGTTCTGCCCTTTTACGATAACGCTTACGGAAGGAATGCCTTTCAGACTGTCGGCAGTCATTACGATACCGTACAGTTGCACAACAGAATCTTTCAACTGGGTAAACTGTGCCCTTGAACTGAAGGCGATTGCGGTGGTTAAAACGATAAAGAGTAGCCTTTTTTTCATCCGTTCCGTTTGGGTTATTAATTCCGGCCTGGCTTTCGCGACGGTTGTGCGGCAAGCCTTTATCCAGGTCAGCGGGATAAATCACCACCCGACCAAAGATAATACCTTCGTTTTGCAGAAATACAACAATTTGACGCCGCCATTGATTAATTTTGCGCCGAAATTTCTTTTTTAACATAACCTTTTACGCGCATGCAGCAGGAACAGATTTTGAAGGCATTGTCGACTGTTCAGGAACCCGATTTGGGTAAAGATTTGGTGACGCTGAACATGGTGCAGGACATCGCAATCGACGGCGATAATGTTTCTTTTACACTTGTACTCACCACGCCTGCCTGTCCGCTTAAAGATATGATGCGCATCGCCTGTGAGAAAGCCATTCGCAGTATGGTGAATGCTAACGCTGTTGTACAGGTGAAATTTTCGTCCAATACCAGCAGCAACAGGAGTGATAGCGGGCAAGTGCTGCCTAAAGTCAAAAATATTATCGCGGTAATGAGCGGAAAGGGTGGTGTGGGTAAAAGTACCGTAGCCGCTAATCTCGCATTGGCACTCAGCCAGGGTAATGCCAAAGTTGGATTGATGGATGCAGATATCTATGGCCCCAGTGTGCCCATCATGTTTGGCGTACGCGGCGAGCGGCCCATGATGATGGATGTGGGGGATGGCGACAAAGCGAAAATTGTTCCGCTGGAGAAATATGGTATCAAACTGATGAGCATTGGTCTGCTGGTAGATGAGAAAAGCGCGGTGGTATGGCGCGGCCCGATGGCCAGCAGTGCGATTCGCCAGTTTGTAACCGATGTGTTCTGGGATGAACTGGACTACCTGGTGATCGACATGCCGCCCGGTACCGGCGATATCCACTTAACCGTATTGCAAACGATGCCGGTTACCGGTGCCATCGTGGTTACCACACCGCAGGATGTTGCACTGGCAGATGCAAAAAAGGGTATTGCCATGTTCGGACAGGCACAGTTAAAAGTGCCGGTGATTGGCTTGATTGAAAACATGAGTTATTTCACGCCGGCGGAACTTCCCGGGAACAAGTACTATATTTTTGGAAAGAACGGGGGTAAGAAACTGGCAGAAGAATTTGATCTGCCTTTGCTGGGCCAGATTCCATTGGTGCAGAACATACGTGAAGGTGGCGACAGCGGCGTACCGGTGATGATGAGCAATGATGATGTCACCAGGGCGGCGTTTATTTCCTTCGCTGCACAAACCGTTCGCAGTATTTCCATGATCAATGCAAAAATTGATACCGCAAAAGTGGCTGAACTGGTATCCTGAGATTAGCTGATGTACAACCTGCCTCATTTTAAAGAACAAGATGCTGAAAAGGTGAAAGCCTTTATGCAGGCACATCCCTTTGCACTACTTTCCGGGGTAGATGCGCAGCAGCGGCCTGTCGCCACGCAGGTTCCACTGTTAATTCGTGAACGGGACGGGAAGCTATTTCTGCTGGGGCATATTCAGCGCAAAACAGATCACTGTAAGGCATTTGAACAAAACCAGCAGGTACTGGCGATTTTCACCGGCCCACATGCATACATCAGTGCCAGCTGGTATACCAATCCCCAAACGGCATCTACGTGGAATTACATGGCAGTACATGCGCGGGGACAGCTGCGTTTTCTTGACGACGAGGCTTTATTCCAGGTACTGGAAGAAACAACATTACATTTTGAAAACAATCCTGCTTCGCCGGCACTGGTAAGCCAGATGCCGAAAGACTACATGGAGGCAATGATGAAAGCCATTGTTGCTTTCGAAATTGAAGTCACTGCACTGGACCATGTATTTAAACTGAGTCAGAACCGCGACCAGGCAAGCTTTGAGCGCATCATCCGCGAACTGAAAGCACAGGGCGGCGAATCTGCACGGGTTGCGGAGGAAATGGAACGACTAAAACGTTCATAGTTTTTGGTTTATGGTTCTTAGTTGACTCATAACGAAGTTTCTGTTTCGCGGTAAGTCGGATGAATTTACATTGCAAAGTCAATATCGTTTGTTGTAGGTCCCAATACCCAATGCCTAACGCCTAAAAGCTAAAAAACTGAACATGCGGCGTACGAAAATCATCTTCACTTTACAACTTTGTCTGTTCGCTGCTTGCGTATCTACCAAAAAAATACACATGGATCTACCTGCTTTCGATGCTGAAGCACACCGTGGCGGGCGGGGACTGATGCCCGAGAATACGATACCCGCAATGTTGCATGCGCTCGGATTGCCGGCGGTGACCACGCTGGAGATGGACGCGGTGATAACAAAAGATCAGCAGGTGCTTGTGTCTCATGAGCCGTTCTTCAATCACGATATCAGCACAAAGCCTGATGGCAGTTTTATAACGGAGAAGGAGGAGCGCGATTATAATATTTACCGGATGACCTACGCTGAAACACAGCAATTCGATGTGGGCAGCAAGCCGCATCCCCGTTTTTTGCAACAGCAGAAAATGGCAGTACACAAGCCGTTATTAGGGGAACTGATCGACAGTGTTGAAGCGAAAACAAAAACAACAGGACGTCCGCCCGTATTCTACAATATTGAAACAAAGTCGAACCCCGCAACAGACAACGTCTTTCATCCGGGGCCGGAACTATTTGTTGATTTGCTGATGAAAGTGATTATGGAAAGGAAAATCAAAGAACGTGTCATCATACAGTCTTTTGATCCACGCACCCTGCAGATCATCCACCGTCGCTATCCATCCGTTAAAACATCTTTGCTGATTGAAGGTTTCGACAAACGCGGTATCGCTGCCCAGCTGCAGCAACTAGGTTTTGTGCCAACAGTGTACAGTCCGGCCCACGAACTCGTTACACCGGAACTGATCCAGGCCTGTCATGCACAAAATATAAAAATCGTTCCGTGGACGGTCAATACCAGGGAACGCATACAGGGGCTGAAGACAATGGGGGTGGATGGGGTGATTTCGGATTATCCTAATTTGTTTTAAGGAACAGCAGGTACAAAGTACCAAGTACTAAGTACAAAGATACCCCTGTGCAGCAAACGTTGAAGTGGCTTAATCCGTTCTGCTTAAACTCACCGATCACCCGGTGAGACTACAACGCTAATAGCCAGGAGCAAACTGCCAAAGGCTCACTTGCATCCGTCCAAAAGGGGTCATCCGGGAGAGCCTTTTCACATTTACCAATTTGGTTCAACGTCCGGAGTTTGCTCAGCCGGCGTGTGCAATTAGCACATTAATCACATTAGTCCAGCAGTACTTTCTGATTATACTGTTTCCCTCCGCCCTGTATGCTCAGGAAGTATTCTCCGGCGCGCATATTGCCGCTGCGGTTCAGTACAAAGCTTTGCGAGCTTCCCTGCATCGTCATTCTTCCGGAATAAACAGGAACACCTGCAGTGGTAAGGAGTACAATAAATACGTTTTCGCCTGCATTGCCGCGGTATTCAATGGTGAGATGATCTTTGGCGGGCATCGGGTAAACACTCACACCGCTGTTACTGCTGGCATTGTTTAGCATGATGACAGCCGAGTAACCGGTCTTGCCATCAAGCCAGAACTGCCGGAGCCGGTAATAATTTTTTCCCGGCAAAGCGAGCTTATCGGTAAATGAATAGTTGTTTGAGACGGTGCCACCGTTCCTGGCAGCGAGCCAGCCAATGCTGCTGAAATTAGCCGCATCCGCGCTTCGTTCAATCGCAAAACCCGCGTTATTGAACTCGGTTACGGTTGTCCAGCTAAGCTGATTATTGGCGCTGATTTGTTCTGCATTAAAAGTGGTAACCGATACAGGGAAAAGCCCGGTAGAGGAAGTGGTTCCCATCACCTGTATTTCGCGAATGCCGTACCCGTTACCGGTGGCGCTGTGATAACCCACCAGCTTCAGGTAACGGGCTACCTTATTTGTCTTCAGGGCGATGGTATCGGAGTTAGGACTAAGGTTGCTCTTGAAGAAATGATTCCTGTACCGGATGCTGTCGCTCACCATATCGGTAAAACTGCCGGTATTGGAGAACAGGATATCGAAATCGGACGCATAGGATTTCTCCCAGTTAATGATAATGCTGTTTAGCAGGTAAGGCTTTCCAAGATCAACCTGCAGCCATTGTGCTTCGTTGAAATCGGATTGGTACCAGGTAGAAAGGCTTGCATCAAATGCATAGGAAGCGGCGTGCGTAACGCCAGAAATAGAGGAAGCGGTTGCTTGCTTGCCTGGTGCCACATTCGTAAACGTGATGCCGGAGCTTTGCGCGGTCAGCATCGTTGTTTGGCCAGCCAGCATTACAGCTGCAAGCAGCGTTTTTCCCAAGGATACGGATATTGTTTTCATTCGGTCGGTTTACTTGCTGTGCGTTAGCAAAAAATTCTTCTGCCATCCGGGGCTGCATTTCGCAGTTTACCCGGACCAGGAACAGCCGGCCGTTTTTGCCGCATCCCTAATTACAACAGATTATAAAATAAGCTAATCTTGTCTGTTTATGCAAGGGATAAGCCCCAGGTAAAACTCCGATCTGCGTTTAATGTGGACTAGTTGTTATCAATCAACGACCTCATATTCTGCTGGGTAGAAAAAGCTATTTTCCCGGAAGCACCGCATTGCCGTGCGTCAACATTAAATGCAGCATGGACAGTGGCCATTCCAGGGTCGTGGTATATCTGCAGGCACAAAAAAACCGGCCATTGCCGGTTTTACTGCTATTGTTACCCTTTTATCAGGGAGCTACATCGCGTTTGTACTGCAACAGCCATTCATACATGTTCTTGCCGTCGCATGATTTTGTATTGGGGTCTGTTGCTTTTGTCCATGCATCATGTCCGCCCGTTGGCCAAATGGTTTTCTGCGCGGGTATTGCTGGCTTGAAACTATTTACGTTGTCAACATTGGTGATCGTAGTGTTTACCCCCACGGTTCCGTCGTCGCTGTTATGAAATGCCCACACCGGCAGGTTGGCTTTCGCGATATTGCCCAGTTGGTCTTTGGAGGGCCAGGAGGCACCGCAAATGGGTGCAACAGCTGCTACCCGTGAAGCATATGCAATGGCATAGTCCCAGGTATTGCCTCCGCCCATGCTCAATCCAGCCACATAAATCCTGGATTGATCCACACGATAATGGGCAACCGCATAATCGATTACGGCATTCACATCAGCGGGCTGCGGCCATTCCTTAAACTGTGGGTTCAGTACGATAAACGAATAGTCGGTATTGTTAACGGTAAATTTTGGTGGAAATGTTTTCTGACTCAGCAAGCGTGGTACGGCAGTGTTTAACAATTTCGGAAGGTCAGTAGTGCCATTGCCCAGCTCACCCACACCATGCAGGAACACCAGCAGCGGGTATTTTTTTGTGGTTGAATCGTACCGGGCAGGCAATGCCTGGTAAAATCCGCCTACGCGTGCACCAATACCGGTACTCACAGCGGTTTGAACGGCAGGCTTTGTTTCAGGTTGATTATTGGCTAGTTCGGCGGCCGAACTACCTGCGTTTTCTTTTTTGCAGGCGGTGCCAAGTAAGATGACGGCGCATACGATGGCCATCAAAGGGTGGGTATTTTTCATGGGTCCTGGATTTATCTGTAGTGAAACGCGCCCGCGCCCCGATTATTTTCTATGATCATTAACAAAGTCGGCTCTATGAAATTTTACGATCCTGCTTATGTAGAATCTTCTATAATTGCTTTCGTAGTTTTTCCAGCCCCTCCATTCAAATGCTGTACCAGCGCTGGAAAGATTTGCAAGAGAAACGTTAATAAGGCGTGCCCGGGACGGGGATTATTCAGTGGATTCGGCGCTGCTGTCGTCGGTGCTTTTTACCGACACCATTACTTTATCAATTCGCTGTGCATCCATATCAATAATTTCGAAATCGAAGATGCGCCAGCTTAGTTTTTCGCCGGTATGCGGGATGTGTTCAAGTTCATGCAGGATAAATCCGGCGAGTGTATCGAAATCATGTTCGCCTTCGTTCATCCACTCTGTTTTTTCGAAACGGGTAAGAAAATCGTAAAAAGGAATTTGGGCATCCACCAGGTAAGTGCCGTCTTCCCGTTCAAAAATTTCATAGTCGGGTATATCGGGTTCCGGAATATCGCCAACAATTGCTTCCAGGATATCATTCAGCGTTATCATCCCCAGCATGCTGCCGTATTCATCTACCACAAAGCAGGAGTGTGCACGGATTTCTTTGAATTTTTCCAGCACCTGGTAAGCGCTGTTGTTTTCGGGCACGAACAGGGCCGGCTTTACAATATCCCTGAACGGCGTATCGTCGGGCGTAACGTAAAGGTCTTTAATAGAAACAATGCCCTTGATATTGTCGATACTGCCCTCGCAAATAGGATACACTGAATGCGGCTCTTCATCGATCTTTTTCCGGATGGTTTCTTCGGTATCGTCTACATCAAACCAAACAATATCGCTGCGGTGCGTCATAAGGGACGTAATATTCCGGTCGCCGAGGTGAAACACGCGCTCGATGATTTCCTGTTCTGCTTCATCGATGGTGCCCTGCTCGGTACCCTCACTGATGATGGCCTTGATCTCATCTTCCGTTACCGATTCGTCCTTCGGTCCTTTTAAATTAAACAGCGTAAAAAAGATATTGCTGGTCTTGTTGAGCAGCCAAACTATCGGGTGCGTAAGCGTTGCGAAAATTATCACGGGCCTGGCCACAATGCGTGCAATGCGTTCTGCTTTCTGCAAGCCAATGCGTTTTGGAATAAGTTCCCCGAAAATGATCGACAGAAATGTAACGATGATGACAATAACGGATACCGATATCGTAGGGGCATAGGGTTTGAAAAGCCGCACTTTTTCTACCAGCGGCTCGAGGTACACACTGAATCGTTCACCCGAATACACACCGGTAAGGATCGCGATAAGCGTGATGCCGATTTGTGCGGCAGAAAGAAAAATATCAGGGTTATTGGCGAGATCAAGTGCAACTTTGGCAGGCAGGTCACCCTTAGAAGCCATGTTTTCCAGTCTTGTTTTTCTCGCCGACACAAGGGCTATTTCCGACATTACAAACAAACCGTTCACGAGAATCAGGACAAGTAGTATAAAGACATCGGTCATCAGGCTCTTTAGGTTGTTTTCTGTTGTAAACTAAGTAATCCGGCGTAATTATTGAAAAATATGGCAATAATATATCCCAGCAGGCAGCCCAGCAATCCGCCGCTGATGACATCAAATGGATAATGTACACCCACATACACCTGGGCGAGGCAAACCAGCGCCGCCCATGCAAAAAACAGGTAAATCCACCGGCTGGTATAGGTTCTGAGTGTTGTTACCACAAACATCGCCATACCAAAATGATTGGTGGCATGAGAAGAAGTGAAACTTGAACTGCGCGGACAATAATTAGCCAGTATTCGGATTTGATGAGCCAGTGCAGGATCCTGGCAGGGGCGCAAACGGAAAATGTGTTCTTTGATGAGGTGGCTGCTTACGAGGTCGCACAGAGCGACCGTACAAATGGCAAAAAGCATCCACAGCCAGCCCCGCTTTCCGAAATTGATGGTCACAAACACCAGCATGAACAGGTAAAGAGGGATCCAGGTATTGGCCTCGCGTGCCAGCGGCATCAGTCCGTCGAAAAACGAACTGGCCATGCCGTTGTTAACAAGGAAAAACAATTTGCGGTCAACGGCCGCAATGGGGGAAAACAAACTACTGGTGATTTGCAGGAGCAACATGCCCGCAAAAATAATCAGTAAAACCGAGTCTTTATTTTAAACTATTTTGCAGCAGATTCCCGCGTATGAACAGGTTACCGCGTCTTACCCGTTGGGTTGTATCACTCGCTCTGTTTTTTTTCGTGCTGATGTTCCTGTGCCGGCTGGCGGTGTTTTTTGCATTTGCCCCGCCGGGAAGTCATTTTTCCGGGGTGTTACCGGCTTTTTGGCTGGGCTTTCGTTTCGACGCCAGGGAAGTAGGCATTCTTTGCCTGCTGGTTCTGTTGATCGGGTCCATTCCTGCACTGCATCCGTTCAGTACGAAGATTGGAAAACGGATAAGTCTGTTGCTGGCGGTCACGTTGTTGGTTTGGGCACTCTTTTTTTATGTGTTCGATTTCCTGCATTTCCGGTATTTGTTACAGCGACTGAATGCCAGTGCACTCAGTTTTTTGAGCGATGCAAAAATTTCCGGCTCAATGGTATGGCAAACCTACCCGGTCATCAGGATATTGCTTTCATTGTTGTGCTGCTTTTTGCTGCTATGGTGGCTGTTGCGAATCGTATATCGTCGCGTCGCCCGTACTGAATACCATGGTAACAAAGCTGGTCGCATCAGTATGGGCGTGGTCGTCTTTCTTTTTTGTGCTGTTGCGATATTCGGCAGGGTAGGCCAGTATCCTTTGCGCTGGAGCGATGCCTTTGATTTGGGCAGCGATTTCAACGCCAACCTGGCCCTGAATCCTTTTCAGTCGTTCTTCAGCTCGCTCAGCTTCCGCAAATCATCTTTCGATGCGCAAAAGGTGAAAGCGAATTACCAGCTGATGGCAGGATATCTCGGGATAGCAAAGCCAGATAGTTCAATGTTGGTGTTTAATCGCAGCGTAGTGGCCGATTCCTCCGCTACACCAGGACCAAACATAGTGTTCGTCATCTGTGAATCTTTTAGTGCGTACAAAAGTTCGATGTGGGGGAATCCGCTCAATACAACGCCTTATTTTAACCAGCTTTGTAAAGAAGGCTTGTTCTTCGATAATTGTTTTACACCTTCATTTGGTACGGCGCGCGGTATCTGGGCAAGCGTTACCGGTGTGCCCGATGTAGAACCGAATAAAACCGCCAGCCGTAACCCCGCCATGGTGGATCAGCATACCATCATCAGTGATTTTGACGGCTACAACAAATATTACTTTCTCGGGGGGAGCGCCAGCTGGGCGAATATCAGGGGACTGCTCACCAATAATATTCCCGGTCTGCATTTGTACCAGGAGCAAGATTATACATCTTCCAAAGTAGATGTGTGGGGTATCAGTGATCGCAACCTGTTCAAAGAAGCAAATGCGGTGCTGGGGCGCGACAGGCAGCCGTTTTTTGCGGTGATACAAACTGCCGACAATCACCGGCCCTATACCATTCCTGCAGAAGATCTAAAAGAATTCAGGAAGCTGGCGTTACCGGCCGACACGTTGAAAAAATATGGATTTGAAAACAATGATGAACTGAACGCCTTCCGGTTTACGGATTTTTGTTTTCAATCCTATATCGAAGCAGCCCGAAAGCAGGCGTATTTCAACAATACCATCTTTGTTTTTATCGGCGATCATGGCATCAGCGGTAACGCAGGTAAGATGTTTCCGCCTGCCTGGTCCGACGATGGGCTCACGCGCAATCATGTACCATTGTTGTTTTATGCTCCCGGTCGAATTGCGCCGCAACGACTCCATTGTGTAGCATCGCAACTGGATGTTTTGCCCACCCTCGCCGGAATCGCCCATCAATCTTACCACAACAGCGCCATGGGGCGCGACCTCCTGCAACAATACCGCGCCGATAGCGGCCGTTCCAATCTTGCCTTCATCTACGACGCCAATAACCGGGATGTGGGTGTAATCAACGGCGACTGGTATTACACCCGCAATCAGCAGGGAAGCCAGGAGAAACTGCGCTGGGCTGATTTCGAATCGGAAGAGCCGGCCAGTGTAAACAGGGATTCATTGCTGGGTGTGAACCGCCGGTACACCACCGCTTTGTACGAGACTGCCCGTTACCTGCTGCTCAACAACAAAAAGAAACCCTGAAGAAAGCGCTCGCGCCACTGCAAACAGCGGTATTAAAATTTAAGTAGAAATTATTAATACAAACGGCTCGGTCTGACTAACCTTTTGCAGCAAGACACCCGATCTGGGGGTTGCCCGGAGAAAAGCCCATAAGACAAAATCGTTTCGCCTGATTTTGTTCACCAAAACGGGTTGTTAAATGTTGATAAATTCACCCCTCGCTACCACTAAGTGGTATCTGCCATTCAGCTTTATTGTGATACCTTTATTGCAGATCGATTTCTACTTCCAAGTCTTTGAACAGCCATCCGTGCTTTTCATTTTTTTCAAACTCATTTTAGTACCGCAAGCAATCTTTATTTTAACCCGTGGCATTAATCAAAAGTATTTCAGGCATCAGAGGAACAATAGGTGGTTATAGCAACGAGAACCTCACACCTACAGATATTGTAAAGTTTGCAGCGGCCTATGGTACCTGGTTGTCGAAAGAACACAATGGTAAAAAGGTGGTGGTAGGCCGCGACGGCCGTATCAGCGGCGATATGGTGAGCAGCCTGGTGATTAATACCCTTCTTGGTTTGGGCATCAACGTGGTTGACCTCGGACTGTCTACCACTCCAACGGTAGAATTGGCTGTTACCTGGGAGAATGCCGACGGCGGTATCATCATCACTGCAAGTCACAACCCAAAAGAATGGAATGCGCTGAAGCTGCTGGATAGCAAGGGTGAGTTTCTCGATGCCGAGGCAGGGGCCGCCATTCTTCAACTTGCTTCCAAACAAGATTTCATTTTTGCCGGGGTTGATAAAATCGGCACCTGCATCCGCGTTACCCATACACTGCAGAAGCATATCGATGCGGTTGCCAACTATCCCCTTGTGGATGTCGACCGCATCAAACTAAAAAATTACCGCGTGGTGGTAGATGTGATCAATTCTACCGGCGCCATTTTTATTCCGCCCCTGCTCAAAGCACTGGGGGTTGACGATGTGATTGTTTTGAACGGAGAGGTCAATGGCCGGTTTGCACACAATCCGGAACCCCTGCCGGAAAACCTTGCCGGACTCAGTTCTGAAGTAAAAAAGCAAAACGCTTCTTTTGGTATTGCCGTTGACCCCGATGTTGACCGGCTTTGCTTTGTTTGTGAAGACGGCAGCATGTTTGGTGAAGAATATACGCTGGTAGCCGTAGCCGATTATATCCTCAGTAAAAAGCCGGGTAATACGGTTTCGAATATGTCGTCTACCAAGGCGCTCAAAGATGTAACGCTGAAACATGGGGGCGAATATTTTCCATCTGCCGTGGGTGAAGTGAATGTGGTGAAGAAAATGAAAGAAGTGAATGCGGTCATCGGTGGTGAGGGCAATGGAGGTATCATCGTTCCCGACCTGCACTATGGCCGCGATGCGCTTATTGGCATCGGACTTTTCCTGAGCGCGCTCGCGCAACACAAAAATGGCATTAAGTCTTTCCGCTCCCGTTATCCCGACTATTTCATTTCGAAAAACAAGATCGAACTGGAAAAAGGAATCAATGTAGCTGCCATCTTTGAGAAAATCCGCGGCAAATACAAGAAGCAGCCGGTAAACACCGAAGACGGATTGAAAATTGAATTCGACAACGATTGGGTGCATCTCCGCACTTCCAATACAGAACCCATCATCCGCATTTACGCAGAAAGCAGCTTCGAAACCACTGCGAATAATATCGCGCTGAGGCTGATGCAGGACATTAAGGAATTCATGTAGTCAATGTGATAAATGTGACATTGAGCCATTGGCGGTTGGCTCTGGCTATTAGTGTTGCGATCTTACCGGTGATTTAGTGATTTTAAACAGAACGGTTAATCCATTTCAACGTTTGCTGCACAGGGGTATCTTTGTACTTGGTACTTGATACTTTGTACCAGATTTACACATTAGCACATTAAAGTTATCTTTGCGGCGCTATGCAAAGAATCTACCTTGACAATGCAGCTACCACTCCGCTGGACCCGCAGGTGCTGGAAGCAATGATGCCCTACCTTACCGAGAAATTCGGCAACCCATCTTCTATTTATTCCTATGGCCGCGAAACAAGACTTGCGATAGAAACGGCGCGGAAACTCGTTGCAAGAACCCTGGGTGCACACCCGGCAGAAATATTTTTTACGTCCGGCGGAACAGAAAGCAGCAATACCGCCATTACTGCTGCAGTGCGCGACCTGGGTTGCAAGCATATCATCAGCTCGCCCATCGAACACCACGCTACTTTGCATACGGTTGAATACCTGAAACAAACAGGTATTGCCAGTTTGAATTATGTGCGCCTGCAGGCAGACGGACATGTGGACCTGTCTGATCTCGAACAACAACTGGCCAATGCGGGTAAGAAATGCCTTGTTACATTAATGCATGCCAACAATGAAATTGGTAACCTGCTCGATATTCATGCAGTGGGTGCATTGTGCAAACAGTACAACGCTATTTTTCATTCCGACACCGTGCAAACCGTGGGTCACTATCCATTCGATTTACGGAATACCCCCGTACATTTTATTACCGGGGCCGCACACAAATTTCATGGGCCCAAAGGTGTCGGATTACTCTACATCAACGAGAATGTGCAGATTCATCCCTTTATTCATGGTGGCGGACAGGAAAGGAATATGCGCGCCGGTACAGAGAACCTTTACGGCATCGTAGGTTTTGCGAAAGCTCTTGAACTGGCAACGGCCAACTATGAAAAAGAAAGTACTGCCATTGCTGCATTGAAAAAATACATGGCAGAACAACTTACAAAACAAATTCCCGGCATCACTTTTAATGGCGATGCGTTTGGGAAGAGTTTGTATACTGTACTGAACGTGTCTTTCCCCAAGACTGAAAAGTCGGAAATGATCCTGTTTAATCTCGATATCGCCGCAATTTGCGCTTCTGGTGGCAGTGCCTGTACCAGCGGGGCCGACCAGGGCTCACACGTAATCCGGGCGATCAACAACGATCCGAACAGGATTGCGGTGCGGTTTTCATTTTCCCGGCACAACAGCACAGATGAAATTGATACGGTGGTAGCAAAACTCCGCGAAATGATCTGATCGACGGACCAATGCCGGTAAACGCGGTATATTTACAGTCTAAATGCTGCCGTATGCTGTCCAACCGTTACTTACTCCTGCTTGTATTACCATTTGCCTTCGCCTGCAACAATGCCGGGCAGCAACAAAGCACCGATAGTACTGCGGCTGCTGTTGCTAAACCGGATAGCGTTGCCGCTCCATTGCCCGACTGGGCCCTTCAATCGAATATTTATGAAGTGAATGTACGGCAGTACACCAAAGAAGGGACTTTCAAAGCATTTGCAACGGCCCTGCCCAGGCTTCGTAAAATGGGCGTGGATATACTTTGGTTCATGCCCATCACACCCATCAGTAAAGTAGATCGCAAAGGTGTGCTGGGAAGTTATTATGCGGTGCAGGATTATAAAGCGATTAATCCGGAGTTTGGTAATATGGACGATTGGAAGGCGCTCGTAAAACAGGCGCATGCCCTCGGTTTTAAAGTGATTACCGACTGGGTACCCAACCATACCGGGGGCGACAATGTATGGCTCACACGGCATCCTGATTTTTTCACAAAGGACAGTACCGGTAAGCCTATTCCCGCCTTTGATTGGAGCGATACGCGCGATTTGAACTACGATAACCGCGAACTGCGCGACAGCATGATCGATGCAATGAAGTTCTGGATCCGCGAATCAGACATCGATGGTTTTCGTTGTGATGTAGCCGGTGAAGTGCCCGACGATTTCTGGAAGACCTGTATCAGCGAGCTCCGCAAGATGAAGCCCGTTTTTATGCTGGCTGAGGGCGATAAAGGCAGTCTGCACCGCGATGGATTCAATGCCAGCTATCCCTGGGATATGTTTTCAACATTGAAACGCATTGCAGCCGGAACCACCAATGCACTGGCGATCGACACCGTACTAAAAAGACAGGACAGCAGTTTTCCGGCTGCCGCCATCCGCATTTATTTCACCAGCAACCACGATGAGAACAGCTGGAACAAGGCCGACTATGGCACCATGCCGGGGCCCATCCATGCACCGTTTGCAGTCTTCACCCAAACCATGCGCAATAGTTTACCTTTGATCTATAGCGGACAGGAAGAGCCGGTGCTCGACAGCATCCGCTTTTTCTATAAAGATCCCATCCAGTTCGGAAAATTCAAACGCGAAAAATTCTACAGTACCCTATTGCATCTCCGCGACAGCAATCCCGCACTTGCTACCGACGCATCATTCAAAAAAATAAATGCTGGAAATGAAAAAGCGGTGTATGCCTACCTGCGGGAGAAAGCAGGCCGGAAAGTTTTGGTTATTCTGAATCTTTCTGCCACCGAACAATCCATCAGCATCCCTTCAAATGAGGGCCTTGATGGAAACCCGCTGAATGTGTTTATGGGGACTAATGAAAAGTTAACAGGCGGACATACGTTTAAGATAGAGCCCTGGGGGTATGTGGTGTATAGCTACTAGCTGCAGGCGACTGGCTTCTGGTAGATTCGTTCAAAATTTAGTGCCCGAATACTGCACATAGGGCATGCCCAAGTTATCTGATTAAATTGTCGCTGGCTGAAACAAATTGCAATTTATATTGATGTACGTCTGTATATAGACCAACATATTTCCTGCGACTTTAGTAGTTGACCTATCGCTGCTCGCTAGTGCTAGTAGCTAGCAGCTAGTGTAACGATTATTTAATTAGTATACTATCTTTTCCTGTGTATGTCCATTGGAATGGCTTTGCCCTTTCCTTGTTGTAAGTGGTGATATATTCCAGTATTTGTGCAGTCATTTGTTTGGTTGATGTCCATATCCCT
>JAGWTK010000395.1 GCA_028876035.1 Bacteroidota bacterium | reverse complement strand
GTATTAAAACCCTTGTACTGTCCGGCATACTGCACTTCAAAGCCGCCTAAACCTGTAATACTGAGCTGCTCGCCTCCACGGAATGCGTTCCGGTTTCGCCAGCTTATGCTAATCTGTGACCCGGTAAGGTTATTTGATTTCGTATTGCCGTTTAATTCTGCCCGCAGCGATTTTTTGGGCGATGGTGTAAGGTAGTAGTACGTGTTCAGCCTTGATGAATCGGTCGTGCTGTCGTTTTCAAAACGGTTTTTGACAAATTTAAAAAGGCCCAGCGTGATCAACCGGTTGATTGTAAGATTGTGAAGAGAACGTTTGTATACATCGCCGGGGCTGAACAACATCGTTCGGTAAAATAGCTGCGGCTTGTACTGGTTTTTCCGGTCAATGATATGGTATCCCTTGTACACTTTGCCCGTGTCTTTGAGTGTATCCTGGCTGGCACCGCCCAATCTGTAATTGGAAAAGATGTAAATATCGTTGACGGTCCACACCCGCGCGGCCTGTCGCGGCATGGTGGGTTTAAGGTGGATGCCGAGGTCAACAGCGTATTTGCCAATGCCGGTATCGGCACTTACATAGATATAATCGGGGTTGAAATAGAAAAAACCTTTCTCTTTAAGCTGGGCGTCGATGCGCTCGCGCTCTGCTTTCATTACTTCCAGGTTGTAGGCTTTGCCTTTTTTGAGCAGGCTTTCGGGTGCTGTTGCAGCGATAGAACGGGTCACAGCGCCGGTTCCACTGTCGAACCCGATGCTGTTGATCGTATATTGATGCCCGGTAGTAGCGGTGTAAATAGCCTGGGCCCTTTTGTTTTTTACCAATGTGTCGCCTGCGACTGTTGCCTGCAGGAAACCCTGGTTCTGCAGGTAGTTGGCAAGTATTTTACTGTTTTGGTCGAGGCTAACGCTATTCAGCAAAACGGGGGGCTCACCAATTTTGTATTTGAGTTTGCCACGCAATGAGCTTTCTTTCTTTGGATTGCCGGCGATATTGTAAATCCAAAGACGCCAGCGAAGACCCAGGGTCCTGCGGTTCGGACGGGGCCTTGTCATGCCGGCCAGGGCTTGGCGGATGTCTTTATCCTTCCGATCTTTTTCTCCTGTGCTGTGTACAATCACTTTTGACCCGGTGTACAGGACTTCGCCTGCGGGCAGGTACTTTGTATTGCTGCAGGAGGCTAGCAACAGCGAAACAATTACGAGGATAAAAGGTAGCGGCTGCTTGCTCATGGTTGATCATTTTTTTGTGCCGCCTTTTTCCGCTCCCTGGCCTGGCGCCGTAACTCAGCGCGCTTCTTCTGGCTTTGGAATATTTCGCGAAACTTGTTGTAGTCGACTGAAATAATAAAACCGATTCCTGTTTCAATGATATAACCCTCAATTACCCCCTGGTAGTCGTTTTTGCGATAGGCGCGCAGCAGGTAGCGTCCATCTTTGCTTAACTGGTAATCCACAGCTACATTGCCCGCAATATTACTGCTCTGCTGGCCGCTGTTCTGTACACCCTCGAGTTCAAAATTGCTGCCCACAGTAACCGTTAGCCGGTCGTTCAGCAATCGCTTTGACAGTGCCACATTCAAATCGGTTTTGCTCTGCCGGGTACCGGTGGTGTAGTCATCGTCCTGAGATACCACATCAAAATTGATATCCACACCCTTCACCAGGTCTGTTGCCAGCTGGTTCAACTGCTCTGTCAGGAGTTTGCTAACGCTTGCTCTTGCAAAAGATTCTGCCGTCATCCCGCCGCCACTGCTTTGGAACGGATTTTCATTCACAAAGCGGGTTAGCAGCAAAAGGGCAAATACCTGTTTGTTCAGTTCAGAGGGTTCTTTGCGCAACTCCGTTAGTTTTTGATTCACCACTTCTACAATGTTCTTCGAAACATTGTAGTTTTTATTGTCGGGCAGGAGGATATCGAAAGTGATCAATGGTTGCAGCAATTCGCCCTTCATTTTTAAATCCACTTCAAAGGGAAGTTTTTGCAGGTAGGTATTGCGCGCAGCACCGGTGGTACCTTCCAGCTGATCGCGTACAAGGTCGAGCGGCGCCGTATTGGCGATATAGATAGCCGTCAGGTCGATGTCTGCAGAGGTGGGCTCACCTTTCCAGGTGATTTTGCTGCCTTTCTGAATATCGAATTTCCTTTTAATGAAATTGAAAGTGAGCTGGTACGATCCGCTTTCCAGCTCATACGTGCCCGAAAGGGTAATCTTTCCGCTGGGATCTACCCCGGCATTTAACAGTGCCTCGCCTCTCACATTCAGCAAATCACCATTGCCTTCATCGATGAGCATACTTAGTTCGGCCTCTTTTTTTACGGTGATATTAACGGATACATCCATGCCGGTGGTAGCAGAACGGTTCACTGAGTCGTATTGGTTGATGAGCACGAAGTCGGTGGGCGGACTATCTGCGCTAACAAACTTCACGATCCCTTCGCGTTCTTCGATGCCGGGATCGCGTTGTGGCAGCACCACCGTCAATTTTGTTTTATCGTTGATGGTGAGGTTCCCATCAACCTGCGGGGCTGCTTCTGTACCACGCACCCGAAGGTTGGTACTGAAATAAAGCTGGCCGTAGTACAATTTGTTTTGCCGTTTGGTAGTATTCAGCGCGTGGAAATCGCGTGCCCTGGCAGTAAGGTCAAAATTGTAATGGGTAAAATCGCTGGTACGCGCTATCCCATCAATGCTGGCTTTGTTGCCGGACGAGTCTACGATGGTAAAATCATTGAATACAATGCCTTCCTGGGAAAACGCGATCTTTTCCTGGTCAATGGAAAAATAGCTGTTCAAGGGCCCAAGGTTGAATCTTGCTTTATTGAAATTGATATCGCCGGTCAACTTAGGGGTTTGCATGGAACCCGACAATTTCAGTTCACCATTTAATGAACCGGTAGCATCCGTAATGAATTGGTTGCTGGCGCCGCGCAGGGTGTTGAGCGACAACTGGCGGATACGCGCTATAATATCAAAACTGTTGTTGTCGACAGGCTTTGTATAATACGTTCCGGCCAGTTGTACATCGTTACCGCGGCCCGTTAAACGAATATCCGCCGCCAAAGCATCTGCGTCTTTTTTGTCGACTTTCACCTGCAGGTCTCCCAGTGTATCGCCACTCATTGCGAGGTTTTGCACTGCCAGGTCTGCGGTAAAGGCAGGTGTTTTAAATAGGTCAGTTAGCTGCGCCTTTCCGTTCAGCGTTCCGTCGGCGAAAAGCGTGTCTTGTTTTACAAAGGCTGACAAAGTTGACAAACGGAAATTTTGAATGGAAATATCCAGCGGTGCGTCCGGTGCTTGTGACGCACTGTTGATTCCAAGCGATTGATCTTTATTGGAAAGGACAAACTGCCGGATATTCAGCAGGTTTTTTCCCAACAGGATTTGGTTGCTGTCGGCCACCTGCCAGCGATCGTAATTCAACATCAGGCTGTCGGAACGAAGTGAAACCGCATAATTCCCCTTGGTAGGCTGTTGCAGCAGTCCGCCTATCCTGTATTTGTTTTTTCCGGCTTTGTCTTTATTCAGCAAGTCGAACACAATTTTGTTATCGCGTATGGATGCATCAAGGCGTGTAGCGTAAACGTTCAATGAACTACCTGCTTGTATATGGCTCGTGTATGCTTCCATTTTTAAAGCCTGCTGGTCGCCATCTGTTCGAATGCTAAGTCCATGAATACGGTTGCCCCCCTGCACAATCAGTGGTGCGTCGACAGTAGCGTTCCAGCCATTGTTACTGGTGAAATGGCTTTGGATCGTGACAGGCTTTAGCGTATCCAGCTGTGGCAAAAAGGCTTTCAACACCGGTGCTTCAACGATGCTGCCGTCAATACGGAAATCATACGGCTTCGTTTGAACAATCACACTGTCTTCAACTGTTGAGAAATAGGGTTCCATTACTTGTTTGAACAGGCTCCCCATTTCGGTTAATTGATACGTTCCGGTAAGCGCGAGCCTGGCGAAATCACTCTTTGCCCGGATGTAGCGGCCACTATCACTTTGCCCCGCGAGTACCTCCAGCGTGTCGAGGGGAATTTTTTTATTTCCTTTCAGTAACAATGAGTTGGTCAGTAACAGGGAACCATCCAGACTGTCGGGCTGTGTGCTGGCGAAATCTGCGTTTAATCGACCCCGGTAGAATATACTATCGCTGCTCAGGTGCAGGGGCAATGTCTGCAATGTGTCAATATCCAGATTGGCTTTCAACG
>JAGWTK010000022.1 GCA_028876035.1 Bacteroidota bacterium | reverse complement strand
ATTAAAGCCATCACCGCCTCCCAACTCGCGCTGAAAAGTAGTCCGGATTATGCCAAAGTATCACTTGATGCCGTCATCAAAACCATGTGGGATACTGCTGTAGACATGAATAGCAAATACAAAGAAACCAGCGATGGGGGATTGGCGATACATATACCGCTGAGCTTGCCGGAGTGCTGAGAGCAGGCTGTTAGCTTTTGGGTTTTAGCTTTTAGCATCAGCAAATGGCCAACTACTAACGGCCAATAGCTTGCTTCAATTTAACGTTGGATCCACTTCCTTCATCGAAACCTTACTATAATCAGTGAGTACATTATACAAAGTGTCTCTCTCCACCGGGTCACGTTTTACCTGTTTAATGAGTGTAACCAATTGTTCGGTACTCATCGCGGGCGTTTGTTCTTCTGCCCCTGCCATTGAATAGATCTTTGTCGTATCATCAATGGTGCCGTCAAGGTCATTTACGCCAAAGGAGAGACTCAATTGTGCATTTTGTCTGCCCAGCATGGGCCAGTAAGCTTTGAGGTGAGGGAAATTGTCGAGGTACAAACGCGCAATGGCATACATGCGCATGTCTTCCACAATAGAACTTTCGGGGACATCGCTCATGTCGTTGTCCTTATTCCGGAACTTGAGCGGGATAAAGGTGTTGAAGCCGCCGGTCTCATCCTGTAACTGGCGAAGTCGCTCCATATGATCAATGCGGTGTTCAAATTTTTCGATATGTCCGTATAGCATCGTGGCATTGCTGTGCATGCCGAGTTTGTGCGCGGTGCGATGTATGTCCAGCCAGCCGTTGGCATCCACTTTATCTGCACAGATGCGCTGGCGGATATCGGGGTGGAAGATTTCGGCGCCGCCACCCGGCAGAGAATCCAGTCCCGCTGCTTGCAGTTTTTTCAAGCCCTGTTCGGTACTGAGTTTGGCTTTGCGGAACATATAGTCGAGTTCGACTGCCGTGTATCCTTTGATATGCAGGGAAGGACGATGCGCTTTTATCTGCTGCATCGCCTCCATGAAAAATTCAATCGTGAGTTTGGGGTGCACCCCGCCCACAATATGTACTTCCGTGACAGGCTTTCCGTCAAAGCTTTTCACGATGTCCATCATCTGACCAATGCTCAGCTCCCAGCCTTCTTCCCGGTGGGCATACAATCTGGAATAGGCACAGAAGGCGCAGGAGAATACGCACACATTGGTTGGTTCGATATGAAAATTGCGGTTGAAGTAGGTGGTATGACCATGTCGTCTTTCCCGAACGTAGTTGGCCAGTGCCCCGGTATAGGAGAGGCTTCCATGTTCGAAGAGGTAGAGCCCTTCCGCCGGGCTGATGCGCTCGTCCGCAATGATCTTTTCACCAATACGTTTCAATTCGGCGCCGACATTTTGTACGAGTACGGAAATTGCGTCTGAACTTGTCATAGACAGGGAAATTTGAAGGCAAAGTTAAGAAAGAACCTCTGTCCGGAAGCCTGGAACTGATCATTGTCATGAGCGGGGCAAGGAGGGTTGAGAGGTGAGAGGTAAGTGGTAAGAGGTAAGAGGTGAGCGGAAAGAGGTAAGAAAGTCAACATGTAAAAGTCAAAACCATTCCGATGAACGAAAGCATCCTGGCGGCGGGTCTTTGTACTTTGTACCTACTGCAGGCAGGGGGCAAGTGATAATGAAAAATTAAAAATTCAAAAATGCAAAACATCCGGCAGCTCAGTCTTGTTATTAAAGCTGCGAAGCGCGCATTTACACATCAGCACATTTACACATTAGCACATTTACATTATCCACACCTTGTTAGTAAGTAACTTTAGGATAGTATAGATGTGCTGAATTATATTTGAAAAGACCAGTTAGCAGAAACAATTTGTTCACGTACCATTCTGCAGCTTTGGCGGATTGGTAAAAATGAGTGTCCATTGACAGAAGCCATTATTAATCTTGAGTCTGTAAATCCCATAGAGTTTTTTGGTGTTAATAACGGAAAGCTTGATATTCTAAAAAAGAAATTCCCTCTCCTTAAAGTTCTTAGTCGTGGTACCCAGGTTAAACTGAGTGGTTCACCTGAACAGGTAGAAACGGCCAAAGAAAAGATCGATCTCATCGTGCAGTACCTCGAAAGGAACGGGCACATGAGTGAAAATTATTTTGAACAGATTCTTGGGGGAGATGATGCCGAAACGGTGGATCATTTCATCGACCGGAACCCTAATGATATTCTGGTGTTTGGTCCGCATGGCAAAACGGTTCGTGCGCGTACCAGCAACCAGAAGAACATGGTAGCCGCGGTCGACAAAAACGATATCCTGTTTGCCATCGGTCCGGCGGGTACCGGTAAAACCTATACAGCAGTAGCGTTGGCTGTACGTGCGCTCAAGAACAAGCTGGTGAAGAAGATAATTCTAACCCGTCCTGCCGTAGAAGCGGGAGAAAGCCTGGGATTTCTGCCGGGTGATCTCAAAGAAAAAATTGATCCGTACCTGCGGCCATTGTACGATGCGCTGGATGATATGATTCCTGCAGACAAGCTTGGGTACTACATGAGCACCCGTACGATAGAAATTGCACCGCTGGCCTATATGCGCGGCCGTACGCTCGACAATGCTTTTATCATCCTGGATGAGGCCCAGAATGCGACCGACCTGCAGTTAAAAATGTTTTTAACCCGTATCGGTGCGAACGCAAAAGCCATTATTACGGGTGATATGACCCAGGTGGACCTGCCGCGGAACCAGCGAAGTGGCCTTGAAAAAGCAGTGCGCATTTTACAAAACGTAGATGGCATTGCGCATATCAAACTCGATGAAGAAGACGTGGTGCGTCACCGGCTCGTAAAAGCGATCATCCGGGCTTATGATCGCGAGAAGTTAAAAGAAGATGGAAACCAGCAATAAACCCCGAATCCGGAATTATCGAAACAAAGAAAACAAGGGCGCCTTTCAGCGCCTTTCTTTTTTCGCTGCCATCTTAAATATTTACGGGCTCAACAGCCATTTTAAATAGCTTTGTGCACGAAATGATGGATATGAAAAAAATCAGTCTGGCCGCTGCACTACTTTTTTTCCTTGCGTGCAACAGTGATGGCGGTTATAAACCTGCAGCCGATGCACAGGAAGCGGCACAGGAGTTCGTGCGTGCTTCGCTTGACGGTAATTACGATAAAGCCAGTTATTATCTCTACCATGATTCGGCACAGGTAAATGAAATGCTGCTGAACAAATGGCGCACAGACTACGGTGGCTGGAGCCAGGAAGATAAGGTAGGACATAAAAACGCCAACATTATTGTGATTACGACTGAAACACTGGCGGACAGTTCGCTCAATTACGTCTTCTCCAATTCCTACCGCAAGGATACCACCACCATCCATGTGATAAAAGCGAATGGCAATTGGTTGGTCGACCTGAAAGATATCCACTAGAGTCCAGGACTTGCCGTTCAAAACCTTCGTAAGCTCAATCATCACACATGAAAAAGCATTTGTTCCGTTATGCATTGATAGCCGCATTCGTGGCTGCCTGCGGCGTTTTTATTTCCTGGGGAACCTGGGGGCACCAGCACATCAACCATGCAGCCGTGTTTGCATTGCCCGACAGCATGCGGCATTTTTTTTACAATCATATAGATTTTGTTACCGAGGAATCGGTCATTCCAGACGTGAGGAAGTATACCATCAACGACAAGGCAGAATTTGCCCGGCACTATATCGACCTCGAATCTTACCAGACCAATCCAGGCGACAGTTTGCCGCTAACCATGAAAGATGCCGGTGCCAGGTACGACGCGAAGTTTCTTGATAAAAACGGGATACTTCCCTGGTACATGATGGAAGTAATGCAAAAGCTCACCAAAGCTTTCCAGGATAAAAAGAAAGCAGAAATTCTTTTCCTGAGCGCCGACCTGGGGCATTATCTCGGTGATGCACATATGCCCCTTCATACCTCACTGAACCACGACGGACAATTGACCAACCAGCGCGGTATCCATGCGTTTTTTGAATCACAGTTACCCGAGCAGTTTGGTGCCAATTATAATTTTTATACGGGTGATGCCGTGTATATCCCCGACCTGCAAAAGGAAATCTGGCGTATTGTGAATGACAGCCACCGGCTTGCTGATACCCTCCTGCTCACGGAACGGCAACTGCATGCCAGCTATGATACCAGTAAAATCTACCTGAAAGATGCGGCCGGCAATGTGGTGAAGAATAAATACAACCAGTGGGTGCACAGTTATGAATATGCGAAGGCCTGGCATGATGCACTTCATGGTATGGTAGAACGGCAACTCCGCGGCGCGGTTTCGGCCACGGCCAATTTTTGGTATACGGCCTGGGTGAATGCCGGTCGCCCGAACCTGGATGATCTTGATGAACCGGCGCTTACCGAACGCAATAAGAAAAACCTGAAGCGCGATTATAAACTCTGGCGGAAAGGCCAGTTGTTCGGGTTTAAAATCGACACCGAGTTTTAACTAAACCACTGGCTATGCCATCCTGGATTCTGTTCGCACTGCTGTCGGCCATCTTTGCGGCACTGACAGCGCTGTTCGCGAAAGCCGGATTGAAAGACGTCAATGCAGATTTGGCAACAGCGATAAGGACGGTTTTTATCCTGGTGATTACCTGGGGGATCGTGTTGTACAAGGGACTGGTCACACAAATACAGTCGATCAGCAAATTCAACTGGCTCTTTCTTGGTTTGTCGGCCCTGGCTACCGGGCTATCCTGGTTGTTTTACTACCGGGCACTCCAATCGGGTAAAGCTGGCGAAGTAAGTGTGGTGGATAAGGGTAGCCTCTTGTTTACCATTCTGCTTGCATTTATTTTCCTGAAGGAGCCACTCACACCGCGCGTACTGATTGCATCCGGTCTGATGCTTGCAGGGATGCTGGTAATGGTTTGGCGCTGATATCCGTTAGCAGCCAACCAGATTAAATCAATTCCAATTCCGGGACAACATTTGTAGGTTTGTACCGTTAAACTTTCACTATGCAACTAACCGCTCACCCCTGGCATGGCATTCCAACCGGCGAAAATGCCCCCCGGCTTGTCAATGCCGTTGTTGAAATACCGCAGGGTTCCCGCTGCAAATACGAAATCGATAAAGCCAGCGGGATCCTCAAATTGGATCGCATCATTTATTCTTCTTTCCATTATCCCTGTAATTATGGTTTTATTCCCCAGACCTACGGCGATGATAAAGATCCCCTGGATATTCTTATTTTAACCTCACTTCCGGTGCAGGCCCTGTGTCTCATGCAGGCCAAAGTGGTAGGCGTGATGCAGATGGTGGATGGTGGTGATGCCGATGACAAAATCATTGCAGTTGCGGCCAATGACCCAACCGTTAATCATTACAATAATATCGAAGAGCTGCCAAAGCACTTCTTTGATGAACTGCGTCATTTCTTTGAAGAATACAAAAAGCTGGAGAACAAAACGGTGATCGTGGAAGAGTTTGGCGATAAAACCCAGGCGCTAAAAATCATTGAACAGGCGATGGCCTTCTACAAGGAAAACTTCGGTTCTAAGTAAAAGATAAATTCATTCACATGACGCTTCAAACTGTCATCCTGCTGGCGGTCATCGGCCTCGCCGCCGGTATTCTCAGCGGCCTGATTGGCATTGGTGGCGGCATTATTATTGTTCCTGCACTCGTATTTGTCCTGGGGTTTTCACAACAGCAGGCACAGGGCACTTCACTTGGATTGCTCTTATTGCCGGTAGGCATACTGGCTGTTATGAACTATTACCAAAAAGGGTTTATCGACGTAAAGGTGGTGGGCATCATGTGCATCACGTTTGTTTTAGGCGGTTGGGTGGGCAGTAAGCTGGCCATTTCGCTGCCGCAGGATACCATCAAAAAAATATTTGCTGTGGTATTGCTGCTAATAGCCTTAAAAATGTTGTTTTTAGACAAAAAATAGATCCCGCACTTCGAAAGTTTCCGGTGTTTTTGTTGTGTAATGTGCCGGTGACTGCATCTAACCTGCAGAAACATACGATTTGGGTTCCGAACAATACCATAATCAGCCCGATAACTTCCTGCTTGAAAAGTTCTATGCCGATAAGGATAATTATTGGCTGGGCATCTTGTTGCAGCGGTATACGATGTTGCTGTTTGGTGTATGTATGAAATACCTGAAGAATGAAGACGATGCCCGCGACGCGGTACAGCAGGTTTTTCTGAAAGCAATTGCTGAATTGCATAAATACAAAGTGGAGTACTTCAAAAGCTGGCTGTATATGGTAGCCAAGAACCATTGCCTGATGAAGCTGCGCGACCGGCAAACCAAGATGCCGGTGGCCATCAACGAGCAAACGATGGGAATTGAAGAAGAGGAAACCAGCCTGGTCCAGCACCTGGAAAAAGACCGGCTGCTTGAGGCCATGAGCGCGGCAATTGTTGAACTCAATCCCGAGCAGAAACAATGTGTAACTTTGTTCTACCTGGAAAAGAAGTCCTATAGCCAGATTGCAGAAATGACCGGGTTCAGCATGATGCAGGTGAAGAGTTATATCCAGAATGGTAAACGCAATTTGAAAATAGGCGTCGAACGTTTGATCAAACAGCAATGAACAAGGATTTGCTCAACATATTATCCAATAGCAATAAAGACATCAGTAACCAGCAGCTGATGGATTACCTCGCCGGCAAATTGCCCGACGCAGATAAGCATGCGGTTGAACAGGAGCTCGCCGAAAATGCTTTTCTGAATGATGCTGCTGAAGGCTTATCCCAGGTTTCGGATCCCCAACAAATCGATTTTTTCGTAGAACAGCTCAACCGCGATTTGCTGCAGAAAGTGCAAAACAAAAAGAAAAGACGCCGCCGGCCGATGCTGCAGCAGCGCTGGGTGTACGCGGGCATTGTATTGATTCTTGCGCTCTTGCTGGCAACCTTCCTGATGATAGCGAAATACCAGGCTTTGAAACATTGAGTCCATTCTTCCCGACCGGAAATTTCAGGGGCATGCTGTAACTTTAGCGAAACCCCCTGCTATGCGTTTTATCCTTCTCGTAGTTGCATTTGGTTGTTTAACGATCCCGGTATGCGCACAAAAAAAACAGTCCGATAAAAATCCGGCAGCCTTCGACAGTTATATAAAAACCGCGCTTGGTATCTGGAAAACACCGGGCATGTCGGTAGTAGTTGTGAAAGATGGGCGCGTTGTATTTCAGCATGCTTATGGCGTGCGGAATATGCACCACCCGGAACCTTACACGACCCAAACACTCTCCACCTGTGCGTCTACAACGAAAGCCATGACGGCCGTATGCATGGGCATCCTGGTAGACCAGGGAAAATTGAACTGGACAGATAAGGTGATTAAATACCTGCCCGAATTCCGGATCGGCGACCCGTTAGTAACAGCCGAACTGACCGTGCAGGATTTATTCACCCACAACGCCGGACTTGGCAACGCCGATAACCTCTGGGTTTGGGGTTATGACCGGTCAGAGATACTCCGGAGAATGCAGTTTATACCTCCCGCCTATTCGCTGCGCGGCGGTTTTATCTATCAAAATATCATGTACATCGCGGCCGGTGAACTTATCAAAGCCGTGAGCGGACAAACCTGGGACCAGTTCATTACAACGCATATTTTCACGGCGCTTGGAATGACCAATACCTTTGCGGACCATTCAGCCATACCAGCAGGCGCCGATCAAACGACCGCTCATTATCCTGATAAAGACAGCATCAAAACAATTCCCTACCTGTATACCGATAATATCGGTGCTGCGGGTGGAGTTTGGTCCTGCTCGGAAGATATGGGCAAATGGTTGCTGTGCCTGCTGGATAGTACGAAATTCAACGGCGGCCGTTTGCTCAAGCCGGCCACCTATGCTGCGATGCTGACACCGCACAGTATTGCGCCCTTATCGATGTACCCGGCCCTGGATATCGAAAAGCCGCATTGGTTTACCTACGGACTGGGCTGGTTCCAGCGCGATTATCGCGGCGAAATGTTGCAGTTCCACACGGGTAGCCTTGCTGGTCTCACCGCGATTGCAGCACTCATACCCGAAAAGAAGTTTGGGGTGTATGTATTCGGAAACCTTGACCATGCAGAACTGCGCCATGCAATGATGTACCGCGCGATCGACAACTGGGTATTCGGTGACACTCCGCGCGACTGGAGCCAGGAACTGTATACGCATTATAAACAGTTGTCAGATGAGGAAGACAAAAAAGAAGATGAAGAATTGGCGAAACGCATTTCCGGAACGCAACCCGGCTTCGCCCTGGATGCAGCCACAGGTAAATATACGAGTGCGCTTTACGGAGATATTACGATCAGCCAGCAAAATGGTAGCCTGCAGGTAGCTGCGCCCCATGATATTAAACTTGTATTAAGCCATTGGCACAACAATGTTTTCAGGGGAGATTATAACAATTGGTGGTATGGCCATCCCTGGGTACAGTTTTTGACTGATATGCAGAGTAAACCTAAGTCGGTGACAATCGGTGGCATACAGTACAACAAACAGGAAACACAATAAATACCTGTTTGTGGTATGGGAATCCAGATTAAAATCCCGTAAATTTAGGTAGCAGCGGGTTAACGATATACTAACAGTCCTTAACACAATTTTTAGTTTTCCCGACTGATCTTTACATCGTCAAACAACAACAACAGTTTTTCTCATAAGCAGTTAGTTTTGGTTACGAGCCCTGTTTCTACAGGGCTTTTTTATTGCTTGTTATCAGATGGCATTGGGCCGATAGTTTTTGTCTACACAGTTTCCCTCCTGTACATTTTTATTTCTGCCAATTTACCTGAACAATTTTGTAGCGAACAACGTTACCACTCAACCAAAACAGATGCTTATGAAAAATACTTGCTTCATTATTTTATATACGTTGCTATCGGGCGTTGTAGCTGGCCAGGAATTGAAGCCAGGCTTCGACGGGCGCGAATACCTGGATATGTTGTCCATCAATTTCCAAAGATTTGATTCAGGTATTGCAATTCCAGGGACACCGGCCCCCGAAAACTATCATATTATATACCGTTCACCCGAACTTGGTATGATGAACCGCTGGAACTGCTGGTACCGGAACGACAAGAAAGTGGCTGTGATCAGTTTGCGGGGTACGGTGGGAGCATTGCCCAGCTGGCTCGAAAATTACTATGGGGCGATGGTCGCAGCCCGTGGTGAGCTGCAGATAAATGATAGTACGGTTTTTAAGTATACGCTTTCGGAAGATGAAAAAGCGCATGTACATGTGGGTTGGTTAACCGGGCTGGCACACCTTGCTCCTTCGATTGTTGAACAAATAAACAAAGCTTACACTGAAGGAATTCGTTCTTTCATCATTATTGGCCATAGCCAGGGAGGTGCGCTGGCTACTTTAACCCGTAGTTACCTGTATTACCTGGCGAAAGAAGGCACCATTCCTTCCGACATTCAGTTTAAAACGTACTGCAGCGCGGCCCCGAAAGTGGGCAACTTGTTTTATGCTTATGATTTCGATTTTATCACCAGGGGTGGCTGGGGATTTACGGTAGTGAATGCAGCCGATTGGGTGCCGGAAACCCTTTTCTCCATACAAACCACGGATGATTTCAACCCACAGAACCCATTTATTCACCTCGACGATGTTTTGAAAACGCAGCCGTTTTTAGCAAGATGGGTCATTCGCCACAAATACAACCGGATGAAGAACAGTGTCCGTACGGCGCAAAAGCGCTTTGAGAAAAACCTGGGCGGACTTGTATTCAATTACGTGCGCAAAGTATTGCCGCAAATGCGCGAACCTTCTTATGTGCACGATAATAATTTTCAAAGGGCCGGCGTTCCCATCGTTTTACAGCCCGATAGCGCCTACTATGCTAAGTTCCCTGCTACCGGGCCCAACCTGTTTGAACACCATCTGTTTGCCGCCTATGCATGGCTGGCATCGCAGTATTATCCGGAATAGAATCAATCACTAACTAAGTGCAAAGGCCACTCCTGCATTTGCATGAATCGCCGTTGTGTCAAACACAGGCAGCGGACTGTCTTTCTGCTGAAGCAATAGGGGAATTTCGGTGCATCCGAGTATGACGCCTTCAGCGCCGGCAGCAGCAAGCTTTTCAATGATACGGATAAATTGATCGCGTGTTGAGGAAAGAAAAACGTTCTTACCCATTTCCTGGTAGATCGCATCGTGTACATACTGGCGATCGTCGTCTTCGGGAATGATCGTGGTGATGCCTGCTTCGGCCAATTTTTCCTGGTAGAATCCCAATTCCATCGTGTAGCGCGTGCCCAGCAGGGCAACTTTTTTAAAACCCTGTGCACGGATGGTTTTCGCCGTGGCCGCCGCAATGTGCAGGACCGGGATCTGCACCGCTGCCTGTACTTCCGGTGCGATGCGGTGCATGGTATTGGCACCAATGAGCAAACAATCGGCACCCGCAGTTTGCAGTTGTTTTGCAATACCGCAAATCACCTGGCTGATGCCGGCCCAGTCATCGGCAAACGTTAGGTTTTTGATTTCTTCAAAGTCGACGGAATGCAGTATGATCTTCGCAGAGTGACTGCCGCCCCGCTGCTCCTGTACCATTGTGTTGAGTAAGCGATAGTATTCTGCTGTGCTTAGCCAGGTGAGCCCGCCGATAAGTCCGATTGTTTTCATCTGTCCCAATTTGATCGAAAATTAAGCAATTAGCCACTCACCAGTATTTGTTTCCAGGGTTCAACCATTCTGCCGGTACAGATGTTTTGTTTTTCTTTGCGTTGTATGGTACAGGCATATAATTTCATCGGTTCATGGCAATTGTTTCCGGAGAAAGGAAATTATCAAAAAGGCGACCGGCCCAAATCAGGCACCTGCACGGTGGGTAGCACCGGTAACAAACAGGAATTGCAAATCAGCAGCAATTGGGTCTCACTCGAAAACCAGGCATTTGAATTTTCTTTTTCGGTATTGGCAGATGGAATGCCTCATCCCTATGGAACGGCGGAATTGGCGGACACGGTTGCCCTGCAGTTCACAGATGGAATAAATTTCTCGGTGTTTTTTTACCGGCACCAGCAGCAGGTACTGGAACTCCAATACGAATTGATGCCCAATGGCTATCTCCGCAAAACAGAGAGAGGCGAAGTTGATGGAGAAAGCTATACCAACCAGGAATACTTTCACCGGCAGATGAGTGTGCTGCCCTATGCAGCCTCCGTAGCCGGCGCCGTCATAAAACCAACCGAGCAGGGTGTTATCCGGCACAAGGCACTAACAGCGATGGAAGAGCAGACGAATATGCAGCTCGAACAAATCCGTAAACAAATTGAACTACTCGCACTCCAGGCGCAGGAGATACAACAGCGCAAAGAACTCTCTATGCTCATGTACAATGCGCAGTTGAGTTTTCAGCCGGTCATCGGCCAGGTTTATTACCTGTATGAAAAAAAAGACGGTTCCCACATTGTTTCCATGGTCAGTCCGCAGGAATGGGGCAGCCCTTCTGGTCCCTACCAGCATTTTGAAGCCAAGGTGAAATTGCTGGCCGATCATACCTGGATTGAAGTCCTCTAACCAGATTCTGAACGGTGGCACGCATAAATTTTGCCTTGAGATGCTGTAACTTTACAGGCTCAATTATCCGCCATGATGATCGACCTGCGTTCTGATACGGTTACCAAGCCAACACCGGCCATGCTGGATTGCATGATGCATGCCAAAGTAGGCGACGATGTGTTCGAAGAAGATCCAACGGTAAACAGGCTGGAAGCCTTTGCAGCCGAAATGTTTGGTCGGGAAGCGGCCCTGTATTGTCCTACCGGCACCATGAGCAACCAAATCGCGATCAAATGTCACACGCAGCCGGGTGATGAGGTCATCTGCGAAAAAACAAGCCACGTTTATGTGTATGAAGGAGGGGGCATTGCTTTCAATTCGGCTTCGCAGGTGAAGCTGATCGATGGCCAACGGGGACGTATAACCGCAGAACAGGTGAAAGCGGCCATCAATCCCGATGACGTGCACCGCGCGCGGACTTCGCTCGTTAGCCTTGAAAATACAGCAAACCGCGGCGGCGGAGCCTGTTACAAGCTGGACGATATCCTGCAAATAAAAGCGGTTTGCCTGGAAGCGGGTCTTGCGCTGCACCTGGATGGCGCCAGGCTCTTCAACGCACTGGTTGCGACCGGGGAAAAAACAGAGCAGTACGGACAAGCTTTCGATACAATTTCTATTTGTTTGAATAAGGGCCTGGGTTGTCCCATCGGCAGCATTCTTATCGGGAACAAGAAGTTCATCAGGCAGGCGCGGCGCGTTCGTAAGGTATTCGGAGGCGGCATGCGTCAGGCTGGGTTTATGGCAGCTGCCGGCTTGTATGCGCTGCAGCACAATATCAAACGACTTGAATTGGATCATATCCATGCAAGACAAATTGCGCTCGCCCTGCAGCAAATGCCATGGGCCGGCAATATCTTACCGGTAGAAACAAACATAATCATCTTCGATGTGTTGCCGCCTTATACGGCTGTATTGCTGGCCGACAAATTCCGCGAACACGGTATCAAATGCATTGCCATTTCACCCACACAGGTGAGGATGGTTACACATCTTGATATAAATGAGCAGATGGTAAAAGACGTGATCAATTGTATTGAGCGGATCTAAACTCAGCGTACCTGTGTCGTACGCAATTCGAGTAAATTGAGGCTATTGGGATGGAAACCCTGTATGTGCGGACTTACCAGCCGAAATACCTCGTCGTACCACAGTGGCACAACCGGCGCATCTTCAATCACGAGGCGGTCCATTTGCCGGTACAGGTCCTGTTTTAAGGAGTCATTTTCTTCTACGAGCGCCCGATCGTATAATGCATCGAAGCGCGCATTTTTATAGCGGGTATAGTTCGGAGGGGCGGGGTTCCCACTGAAGAATACGCTGAGGTAGTTTTCCGCATCAGGATAGTCGGCAATCCAACTTCCCCGGAAAAACAGCGCTTGTGATTTGGCGGTTTCTTCCAGCAATAAACTTTTTTGCAATACTTCTACTTCTACACGGATGCCTGCGTCCTCGAGTTCTTTCGCGATGAAACTGGCGAAGTCGGCATAAATCGGTATCGTTAATAATTTTACCGCCGGGAAGGGGTGGCCGGGTCCGAAGCCCGCCTCTGCCACCAGCTGTCTCGCTTTCGCAATGTCGTACCGGTAGCCCTTCACTTTGGCTGAATCGAAACAGGGAAAGCCAGCAGGAATAAATCCACTTTCTGCCGGCATCCCAATGGAATTGCGCAGGTAGAGCATCATCTTCCTGCGATCGAATCCATAGTTGATTGCCTGACGTATTTTTTTCAGTCGCAATGGCGATTGCTGTACCAGTGCGTTGTTGCTGTCTACTAATATGCCCAGGTATTCTGTATTCAGGTAAGCGTGTTTGTTCAGTACAATTTTATCCTGCCATTCTTTTCGCAGCTCACCCGCTCTTGTGATTACCTCATCTTTAAAACTCGGGTCGATGTCGTTGATAAAATCGATTTCGCCCTGCTGAAACAGCAGGAACTCGGTAGCGCGGCTATCGTAAAAAGAAATCTTGACACCATCGAGATAGGGGAGTGGATGACCTGCACTGTCTTTTTCAAAATAAGCGGCATTTTTTTTAAGGACCATGGCCTGTCCTTCTTCCCAGGCGAGCAAAGAAAACGGGCCGGTACCACAGGGATGGCTGCGAAAATCTTTTCCGTACTTCTCTACAACCTCTTTTGGAACAATCGAACAGTATTGCATGCTCAGCAGACCGAGGATTGGATTGAAAGGCCGGATAAGCCGCAACCGGAACGTACTGTCATCGGGCGCTGTAAAGGCTGCCGTAGTATCTACGCGATTATTGAATATCCAGGCACCGCTGCTCGCTGTTTGTTTATCCATCAGCCGGGCCAGGCTGTAGACCACATCTGCTGCCAGCATTTTCCGGCCTTTGCCGTTCGGGAATGCATCGTTATCGTGAAACCAAACATCATTGCGCAGATGGAAAGTATATTCTTTCCGATCCGCAGACACCTCCCAGGATTTTGCGAGGAGCGGTTTTGTTTGCAGGTGTTCGTCATTTTCTACGAGTGTGCTGTAGAGTTGGTGAACGACCCACATGACCGACTGGTTTTTTGCAAAGGCGGGATCAAGACTGGCTACACCGGTCACCTCATTGTAACGAAATATAGCCTGTTGCCGCCGACCGTTCCGGTTGCAGGCGAAAAAGCAAAATGCGATGAACGCAATAGCGAACGTACCGGTCAGTTTTAACGGCATATATGAAAAACTACGGCTAAATTTAGCACTCTAAAACCAAACCATGTCTCGCTTTGTCTTTGTTTTACTTTTTGCTGGTTTCAGTGTTGTACTGCAAGCCCAGGTATTGCACCAGCCCAAACCATTCACTCACCAGGATACATTGCGCGGGAGTTTGAATGCAGAACGCACCTGGTGGGACGTGCAGCGTTATGATATTACGGTTACCCCCGATTATGCAGGCAAGACTATCGAAGCTACCTGCATCATTACATTCAAAGTGGTCGCGGCTTCTGGAGTAATGCAGGTAGACCTGCAGTCACCGCTTGAAATCACCTCGGCTAAGCTGGGCAAGAAATCGCTTAGCCATACCCGTGAGGGCAATGTGTTCCATGTAAAAATGCCCAAACTGCAGGTAGGTGATATCAAAGAATTACAGATTACTTACCATGGAAAGCCAAAAGAAGCCATTCGTCCGCCCTGGGATGGAGGCTGGATTTGGAAGAAAGATGCGGAAGGCAATCCCTGGATGAGTGTCGCCTGCCAGGGACTGGGCGCCAGCGTATGGTATCCGTGTAAGGATTACCAGGGTGATGAACCCGATCTTGGTGCAAGCTTAACCATGGTTGTTCCCGATTCGCTGGTTGCAGTGGGTAATGGCCGGCTGAAATCAAAAAAGTCAATCAGCAGCGGTAAAACAGCATGGACCTGGGAAGTGGTAAATCCGATCAACAATTACAATATCATTCCTTATATCGGCAAGTACGTCAACTTTACCACTACGTACAAAGGACTTAAAGGCGATCTGGACTGCAGTTATTGGGTGCTGGCCTATAACCTGGAAAAAGCAAAAAAACAATTTGAGCAGGCTACTCGTATGCTTTCCTGTTTCGAAGCCTGGTTTGGACCTTATCCGTTCTATGAAGATGGGTATAAACTGGTGGAATCGCCCCACCTGGGAATGGAACACCAGAGCGCCGTGGGCTATGGCAACGGTTACCAGAATGGCTACCTCGGCCGTGATTTATCGCACACGGGCTGGGGGCTGAAATGGGATTTTATCATTGTGCATGAGAGCGGGCACGAATGGTTTGGCAATAATATTACAACCAACGATGTAGCCGATATGTGGGTACACGAAGGGTTTACCAATTATTCGGAGACTTTATTTACAGAATGCCAGTTTGGAAAAGAAGCCGGCAGTGATTATGTGATTGGAACCCGGAAAAATATTTCGAATGATAAACCGATCATCGGTCCTTACGGCGTGAACATGGAAGGCAGCGGTGATATGTACTATAAGGGAGGCAACATGCTGCATACGATACGCCAGGTGATCAACAACGATTCTCTCTTCCGCAGCATTTTGCAGGGACTGAATAAAACATTCTATCATCAAACCGTCACCAGTGCGATGGTAGAACAATATATTAGTCAGCGGGCCGGCTTCGATTTTTCTAAAGTGTTTGACCAATACCTCCGCAATACGCAAATTCCGGTACTTGAGTATCTTGTTAAGGATGGCAAACTGAAGTATCGATGGACAAACTGTGTGAATGGTTTTAATCTCCCGGTGAAATCGCCGGATGTAGCGGGCAGTTGGCTCCGGCCAACAACGCAATGGCAGGAACTGGCAACGGAAAAGAAAGACGGTGAAGGGATTGGTATTGACAGAAATTTTTATGTACAGGGCCGGAATTCGGCTGCGGGAAATGGAGGGTGACGGGTGAGCGGTAAGAGGTGAGAAGTAAGAGGTAAGAGGCAAGAGGTCGTACTAGCAAGGTCATCCTTGCATCTGGTTTTTGTACTTTTACTTCATACCAAATCCAGAAAAAAGGTATGAGGTGGTTATGCATTACAATCAGTGAATGATGAAGCACCTTCTCGGATCCAACTCTTAAACTCTTAAACCCTTAAACTTTTAAACCAGATTAGTTACCCGACGCCGTCTCCATTTGCCGGTAACGGCCCCCGCCACGGAAAGCACGTGCGTAATAAGGATCGCTGAGATCGCTGATGACCACGCCGTAATTGACGGAAGCATGCACAAATTTGTTATTGCCCAGGTAAATACCTACGTGTGAGATGCCTTTGCGGGTAGTATGAAAGAAAACAAGATCTCCTTCCGTTAACTCGTCTTTACGAAGATGATCACATGCGTTGTACTGGTCTTTGGCCATGCGTGGGAGCCCTATTCCAAAAACTGTCATACAAAGACTGCTGGTAAATGCAGAGCAGTCGATCCCCAGCTTAGTACTGCCGCCAAACCGGTACGGTGTGCCATACCAGTCATCTATAAACGAAAAAAGCCTGGTATTGGTCAGGGCTTCAATGGGAACATCCATAAGGATGGCATATTTGAACTGGAGCGGAGAATAAATTCCTGCTGCAGCGCCCTCCATCGTAAACGCAGATTCCACGCTGCCCTTATTATTGTTTGTCGCTTCAATAGCTCCCCGGCTACCGCCTGGGCTGGTGCTGATATGCTCAATAAAAACAGGCTGACTTTGACGTGCCGGCGCAGGTTCAGGACTCTTTGCGCTCACTACGGGCTTCAGCGCGGTACAAGAGCTCAGTCCTGCCAAAATTAATATGATTGATAGCCAACGCATTACTAGTAAGTATCGATCGTCGCAGGTACAGAGGACGACAAATATAAACAGATACGCGCGGTCTGTGGAAATATTGTGCCAATTCCATCAAAATCGACTTCTTTTTTGTTGTTAATTGCGGTTTGGGTTTGTTAATATAAGTTGTTGAACAGCAAACCCGACCGTCTTTATTCTCCAGCAATTTGTGATTGAGTTATGCCGAGATTTTCGCACCTGCACGTACATACACAGTTTTCCCTGCTTGATGGCGCCGCCTCCATACAAAACCTCTATAAAAAAGCCATCGACGATAATATGCCTGCCCTGGCTATTACCGATCATGGCAATATGTTTGGGGTTTTCGAATTCGTAAAAGAGGCGTACAATCATAAAGGGCCCGACGGAAAGCCATTGATAAAGCCAGTGGTGGGCTGTGAATTTTATATAACTGAAAGCCGCCACCGCAAAACCTTTGCTAAAGACGATAAGGATCCACGCCACCACCAGATATTATTGGCGAAGAATGATATTGGTTATCGCAACCTGGTTAAACTCACTTCCCTTGGTTATATCGAGGGCATGTATTCCAAATACCCGCGGATAGATAAAGAACTTGTTCATAAACATCATGAAGGATTGATTGCTACTACCTGCTGCCTGGGTGCACTGGTACCGCAAACCATTCTCCGTAAAGGCGAAGAAGAAGGTGAGAATGAGTTCAAATGGTGGTTGAATATTTTCCAGCAGGATTATTATGTGGAGCTGCAGCGCCACGGTATTCCCGACCAGGATAAGGTAAATAAGGTACTGCTGCGTTTCGCAAAAAAATACAATGTGCCGGTGATTGCGTCAAATGATTCCCATTACGTGGATCAGAGCGACTTCAACGCACATGATATCCTGCTTTGTATCAATACGGGTGAGAAGCAATCGACCCCCGCGCTCCGCGAGTTTTCCGACGACGATGTGCTCACGAAGAACAAACGTTTTGCTTTTCCGAACGACCAGTTCTATTTTAAGAAGACGGAAGAAATGGCAAAACTGTTTGAGGATATACCCGAAGCCATCGATAACACCAACGCCATTGTAGATAAGATTGATTTGCTGGACCTGAAACGCGATATCCTGCTGCCCAACTTCGTGGTGCCCCAGGGATTCGCCAGCCAGGATGATTACCTTGAAGACATCACCTGGAAAGGAGCGCATGAACGTTATGCAGAGATGACGGCCGAAATCGAAGAGCGGATTCGGTTTGAGTTATTCACGATTCGCACGATGGGTTTTGCCGGTTACTTCTTAATTGTAAGTGACTTTATCAAAGCGGGTCGCGATATGGGCGTATTCATCGGACCGGGCCGTGGCTCTGCTGCCGGCAGCGTGGTAGCGTATTGTATCGGCATCACCAATATTGATCCCATTAAGTACAAATTACTGTTTGAGCGTTTTCTGAACCCCGATCGTAAGTCGATGCCCGATATCGATACCGACTTCGACGATGAAGGTCGCCAGAAAGTGATCAACTACGTCGTGGACAAATACGGTAAGAACCAGGTAGCGCAAATTATTACCTATGGTACCATGGCGGCAAAAAGCAGCATAGCCGATGTAGCGCGCGTGATGGATTTGCCATTGGCAGAAAGCCGCGCACTCACTAAACTGGTGCCGGAAAAACCTGGTGTGAGTCTCAAACGCATCCTGCACGCACCCATCACGGCAAAAGAAGCTAAGAACGGCGCCAAATCACTGGAAGAAAAGGAACAGTTGCAGAGCGACGATTGGGAAAACGTAAAAAAGCTCCGCGAAATTTATAATGGTGCAGATGCGCTTGGAAAAATATTGCACGAGGCGGAAGTATTGGAAGGCTCGGTACGCAGTACAGGCATCCATGCAGCAGGTATTATCATCGCCCCAAAGGATCTTACCGAACTGATACCCGTTGCCACGTCAAAAGACTCCGACCTGTGGTTGACGCAAATCGAAGGAAGCATCATTGAAGAAGCAGGCGTTATCAAAATGGACTTTCTCGGTCTGAAAACATTGTCCATTTTAAAAAATGCATTGGCGCTCATCAAAGAAAACCACGGCGTCGAAATAGATATCGATACCATTCCACTGGATGATCCAAAAACATTTGAGCTTTACCAGCGCGGCGAAACCAACGGTACTTTCCAGTTTGAAAGTGCCGGTATGCAGAAATACCTCCGCGATCTGAAGCCGGATAAGTTCAATGACCTGATTGCGATGAACGCCCTGTACCGCCCAGGCCCGATCGCTTATATCCCCAACTTCATCGATCGTAAACACGGCCGCGAAGCCATCAGTTACGACCTGCCGGTGATGGAGGAAGATCTGAAAGATACGTATGGTATTACGGTGTACCAGGAACAGGTGATGCTCCTCTCTCAAAAGATCGCCGGCTTCAGCAAAGGCGATGCCGACGTATTGCGGAAGGCAATGGGTAAGAAACAGAAGAGCGTACTCGATAAAATGAAAAAGCAGTTTGTGGAAGGCGCCGCACAAAAGGGGCATCCGGCCGACAAACTCGAAAAGATATGGACCGACTGGGAAGCGTTTGCCCAATACGCCTTTAATAAATCCCATTCGACGTGTTACGCCTACGTAGCCTATCAAACCGCTTACCTCAAAGCGCATTATCCTTCTGAATACATGGCTGCTGTACTGAACAACGCCGGCAGCATTGAGAAGACGACCTTTTTCATGGAAGAATGCAAGCGCATGGGCCTGAAAGTACTGGGGCCCGATATCAATGAATCGAAAAAAGGATTCGCGGTGAACAGCAAAGGCGAAATCCGTTTTGGATTGGGTGGACTTAAGGGCGTTGGAGAAGCAGCAGTCGAGAGCATTATCGAAGAACGCAACAAGCGCGGACCGGCCAACAATATTTTTGATTTTATCAAGCGCATCAACCAGCGCACCGTCAATAAAAAAACATTGGAAAGCCTGGCCTATGCGGGTGCCTTTGACTGC
>JAGWTK010000394.1 GCA_028876035.1 Bacteroidota bacterium | reverse complement strand
CCATTCCTGATCGTACCCAGTCGGAACCATCCCTGAAAGATCACCTGCAGGATAAGTATGGTCACATCTTCACCGTGCACCGGCTGGATCGGGAAACCAGCGGACTGATCTTATTCGCGAAGACAGAAGCAGCCCATCAGCATTTCTCCAGGCAGTTTGAAGAAAGGTCAACCGACAAGATCTACAACGGCCTGGTACTCGGACGTCCTGCCCTTCCGGAAGCGGTGATCGATGAACCGATCAAAGAACATTTTTCCGGTGATGGCCGCATGATGGTACACGCCCAAGGCAAACCTGCGGTTACCCAATACCGTTTGCTGGAACAATTCCGCCTGTTTGCCTGGATGGAATTTCGCATCCTCACCGGCCGTACCCACCAGATACGGGTACACATGAAACACGCGGGTCATTCCATTGCCTGCGACCCACTCTACGGCGACGGACAGCCCGTATTACTTTCAACTTTCAAGAAAAAATTCAATTTGTCGAAGCAGGATGAAGAAGAAAAACCTTTGATGGGCAGACTGGCGCTGCATGCCGCCAGCCTGGGTATTACCGATCAAAACGGTGAACGCCTGCAGCTGGAAGCACCACTGCCGAAAGATTTGAAAGCGATGCTGCAGCAATTGCGGAAATGGTCGGCCATTTGAAAATCCGCGTAACGACGAACATAAAAAAAGTCCGGAATAATATCCCGGACTTTCTAATTATCGTCTGATTATCGCAAGTACTCCTATTCATTCTTATACACCACCCCTTCTTTCATTACAAACTTCACCCGTCCCAGGCTTTGTACGTCTTTTACCGGGTCGCCATCCAGCGCAATGATATCCGCTGATTTTCCTTTTTCGATGGTGCCCGTGATTTCACTTACACCCAACAGCTCAGAAGCATTAACGGTAGCCGCTTTGATTGCCTCCAGTACCGGCATACCTGCTTCTGTCATGTATACAAATTCCATCCAGTTTTTACCGTGGGCATACACGCCGGCATCGGTACCAAACGCAATTTTTACACCCGCCTTATACGCCTTTGCAAACGTTGCCTGTATTTTCGGACCGATAGCAAGGGCTTTCTCCGTAATGACTGCCGGAAAAAATCCCGGTTTTTTGGCAGAATCGGAACTGGCTTTACCGGCAATGATCGTGGGCACATACCAGGTTCCATGTTGCTTGAATAAGGCAATGGCCTCGTCGTCCATCATGGTACCGTGTTCAATGGAAGTCACGCCGGCACGAATGGCTCTTTTCATCGCCTCAGCACCGTGCGCGTGGGCTGCCACCGCCATTCCGTAGTCTTTGGCTGTTTCCACAATGGCATGTATCTCCGCTTCTGAGAACTGCGGACCACTTCCATCTTTTTCCAGGCTGAGTACTCCGCCAGATGCAGTTATTTTAATAAGATCAGATCCATCCTTATAACGTTCTCTTACCGCCTTTATGCATTCATCTATTCCATTCGCAACGCCCTGGACCGGCCCCGGGTCTTCCATCAAACCTTTTCGTACACCGTTGGAAGGATCGCCATGTCCGCCTGTTGAAGAAATGATTTTTCCGGCTGTCAGGATGCGGGGTCCAACCGCAAGTCCTCTTTTAATGGCGTTACGGAGTGAAATATTCACACCACTGCCGCCTACATCACGCACTGTGGTAAAACCAGCCATCAATGTGGTCTTTGCGATACGGGCCGCGTCAAAAGCAATATCAGCCGGCTCCTGGGTAAAGCGCTTGATCTGCGTATTCGGACCTTGTTCCGATTCCATGTGCACGTGCGAATCAATCAGTCCGGGTAATACGGTGCGACGCTTAAGGTCGATCACCTTGTCGTCTTTACCGGCGGTAATATATCCCTGTTGCCAATCGCTGATTTTATTGCCCTCCACGACAATGCTCACCTGGCTGAGCACCTGCATATTTTTTACATCGATGAACTGGCCGCAATAGATAATCGTTCGCTGGCCATAAGCGAAGCCCGCAAGCAGGAGCAGGCAAAAGGAAAGAAGTTTTCTCATGCAGTGGTTGTTTGCAGCAATTTAAGGAATTGCCCCATCAATATGCCCCTATACACAGGCTGCCTTCACCCGTTAACAATAAAAAAGGGCCCGAAGGCCCTTAAAGCAATATCAAATACAAAGTATTAGTCAATGTTCGGTTGGGGTGTATAGCGCAGGTAAGGTTTTATCACTTTTACACCTTTGGGAAACTTCTTGATGGCGTCTTCGGTGCTTACTGCAGGAACCACAATCACATCTTCTCCTGCGTTCCAGTTGGCGGGTGTAGCCACGCTGTAATCGGCGGTCAGTTGCAGGGAGTCGATCACGCGCAGTACTTCATGGAAGTTACGACCGGTTGAAGCAGGATAAGTAATCGACAGCTTCAGCTTTTTATCGGGTCCGATGATAAACAATGAACGCACAGTGGCGGTGGCAGAGGCGTTGGGGTGAATCATATCATACAGCTCAGCCACTTTGCGATCTTCATCGGCAATAATGGGGAAGTCTACCGTACAATTCTGCGTTTCATTGATATCTTTCACCCAGCCCAGGTGTTTGTCGAGCGGGTCAACGCTCACGGCAAGGGCTTTTACATTGCGTTTGCGAAACTCTTCTTTCAGCAGGGCAGTACGTCCGAGTTCTGTCGTACAAACCGGCGTATAATCGGCGGGGTGCGAAAACAAAACGCCCCAGCCATCGCCCAGGTATTCATAAAAATCGATATCGCCTGCGGTGGTGGATGCTTTGAAATTGGGCACTGTGTCGCCTAAACGTAAGCTCATATAAAACAAGTTTAAAGTGATAAAAGGGGTACAAATATACCAATTCCCTACTAATCAGATAGACTAAATTTTATTTTCCGGCGGCCTTGCTGATAAAGCCTTTTCCGAACCGGTTCTTCACGTCATCAATGGCTTTATAGAGGGAGGCCTTTTTCTCCCGGTCGCTGAACAGGTTGGTTTGCAGGGCTTCATCGGTCAATTCGCTCAGCCGTACGCCCATCAGCCGCACCGCTTGTCCTTTCCGGTAGAGCTTATGAAAAAGATCTTTGGCTACCGGTATCAGTTCATCGTCATAGAAAGTATAGGGAATGGAAACTTGTCTTGAGGTTGTTTCAAAATCGGGATACCGGATCTTTACCGTAATACACCCGGCCATCTTGTTTTCCTGTCGCAGCTGGAAAGCTATTTTTTCTGTCATCCTTACCAGTTCATCCATCAGAAATTGCAGGTCCGTTTTATTTTCTTCGAAGGTATTTTCGGTTGATACGGACTTTGCTTCATGGTATTCATGAACAATGCCATCATGCCGTCCGTTCGCTTTCTGCCAGAGTTCCAGTCCGTAGTTGCCAACATATCGCTGCAACATTTCCGGTTTTGCTTCCCGTAATTCTTTGATCGTTTCAATGCCTACCTGCAGCAGTGATCGAAATGTTTGGGCACCTACCCCGGGGATCTTACTCACCTTGAGCGGGTCGAGGAAATCTGTTTCTTTCCCTGGCTGTACCCAAATAAAGTTGTTTGGCTTGGCTTCATCGGTCGCCATCTTGGCGATCATCTTATTCGATGCCAGTCCGAATGATATCGGCAGCTTTGTTGTTTCAATGATTTTTGTCCGCAGGTTTTTTGTCCACTCAAAAGCATTGTAGTACTTGTCCATCCCCGTTAGATCAAGATAAAATTCATCGATCGATGCTTTTTCAAACAGGGGCGCTTCGGCTGCAATAATCTCGGTTACCCAACGGCTGTATCGGCTGTATTCACCCCGACTCCCGCCCACGATCGTTGCATGCGGACAAAGTTGCAGGGCTTTTTTCATGGGCATCGCAGAATGAATACCAAATTTTCTTGCTTCGTAACTGCAAGCCGCCACTACGCCTCTTTCGCTGCCACCCACCAGCACAGGTTTTCCCTTCAACGATGGATCGTTGAGCACCTCTACACTCACGAAGAAGGAGTCGAGGTCGAAGTGGGCTATCATGCGGAGTGCCGACACAGTACAAATTTAAGATGTAAGATGTGGCGATATGAGATATAGCTGGCGCAACCAATAAAAAACACAGACTTCTTCAGGAAACCTGAACTATCTTAAATCAAAATATCTTAAATCTTTAGAATTAGGTAGAACTTTCTCATTTGAATGTTCAGCGGCTGATAACAAACTAATTTATTTAGTATATTGCAGCTAAATTAGTTAGTATGTTTAGAGGGGTTAACGGATGCGAGTTTCAGCAGTTATTTGATACGA
>JAGWTK010000393.1 GCA_028876035.1 Bacteroidota bacterium | reverse complement strand
GACCGATAATGGTGGCAACGCCAAGAAAACGGGAGATATGCTTTTCTTCCGGCTTTCCAGGAGGCTCAACGAACGGAAACACTTCTGTTGGCTTGCTGGTTTGAAAGAATAATTTGGCCAGGTACCAGTTGAGGCTGGCGATCATAAAAAGCATGGCGAGGAAGATTCCTACGCCCCATTCTTTTGCATTGACGTTTACCAGTAAGTCCTGCCCCTGGTCACTGATCCAGATCGCCAGCATAAATACAACGATGCCGATAATAATGACGCGGTAACGATGCAGGTTTTCCCTGCGGCTTGCTATGAAGGAAGACAAATAGACCAGGCCGCGCTTTTTAAATACAATGGTGGCCAATATATACAGTAGAAGGAGACCCAGCAGGATAAACTTACTCCATGCCGCCAATGATTTCACAAAGGCAATGACGTGAAGGAGACTATTGGAACTTCCGCCTGAATAGTTAGCAATGACTGAAAGCATGCCCAGGTTTTCTATCACGTCCATGACACCCGCGACTATCATCAATGCAACCAGCAAGCCCGTTCGTTTTTCTGCCTTTTTCAACGGGTCTTGCTGTAACCACAGAATAACAACAATTCCCCATAATGTATAGAAGACAATAAAGAAAAAATCGACCAGGATATTGCTGACGGCTGTTTCGGTGCGGGTGCCCTGGTGTCGCCTGCCGGGGCGCAGCACATCTTTGATCTCCACCTTTGTGCTGTTCCATGATCCAACAATCGCCGTATCTTTTGCGAAGCTGAATGCTTTCTCCAGTGTTATCACCCCGTTAGGGGCTAGATCATTTTTCAGGGTCTTATTCTGCAGGACCTGTACGTATGCCGTGATAAATGCTCCAGCAAAAAAAATCCAGAAAAATCGCCTTTTATTAATGAGCAGGAATTGGTAGAATGCGCTCGCCATCGGTAAGGTTTAAGATGAACAAATGCTGCGTTGTGTGGGTGGGGGATGTTTCCTTGCTGCAAACGGTAGTTCGCCGGGGATGGATCGCTGGTTACAAAGGGCGGGCTATTGTAAATGTAGCAAATTTGGCAGCCAGGAAAAAATGTTTACGCTGCGACACGAAGGCTGCGTCTGCCCGGGTGATGCGTGATTGGCAGCAGCGTATGCGTATTGAATTTCGGCATTGCAATACTGAAAACACAAAAGCCCCGATGCCGGGACTTTTGCAGAATACAATCAAGGTTTTGAGTTATAATGAAGACTACGGATTCAAAGTAAACCCCGTACCGCCGCCACCCTGCACTACAGCGCCCGTTGCTTCATGCAGCAGGCCGATGGAGTATTGGTCTCCTCCTGCAAGTGGCGTTGGCAATGATTTCATGTCTATTGTGAACGTATATTCACTGGGATAACTGCCACTGACCGACATCAACTGGCTATACAACAAACTGCCGTTTCGTATGCAGGTGACCCGTATCTGCATGGTAGTGCGCAACGCATATCCGGTGATTTTAAAAAGCGGTTGCGAATTAATATTGGATTGCTGAAAGCTGTTTGCGTTCAAACCATAGGAATAGATCGCAGAGTTCGGACCGGGATAGTAGGTTGCCTGTGTAGATGTCATCGATTTGCCATCGGCGTTGGTAACCTTGATGGTTAAAACGCGGGTGCCGATATAAGGACAACGGTCCGCGATGGCAGGTTCTGGTTCGGCGAAGAACCCGTATGGTACGTAGACGGCTACGTGCTGCGATTGGGTCGCTGTATTTTCTTTGGTCACTAGTCCGCCCAGCGCTTTGCCATTTAACGTAATTGAAATATTGCTTAAGCCCCGTCCATCCAGTAGCAAAGAGTCGCCTTCATATAGAAACAGGTAGGGTGAAGCAAAGGTTCCATAGTTACAGCCGGCATAGTTGCGTTGATAATTTCCCTGTGTAATGGTATTGGGTGTAAACCGGCTCGCGGTGTAAGTTGGCAGCATTTTAAAAGGGACAGAGAATACTTTTTGTTTTCCATTTGCGTAGATGACAAAGCCTTTTTCTTTTGCAATGTCTACGGAGTTATTCATGGCACTATTGGCGAGGAAGAAAGGGTCAAGATTCGCGGTGGCTGCCGGGAGTTTTACTTTCAACTGGGTAGCACTTGCACTGATAACATCATATTTTACTTTAACCGCAATAGCTGGTTGCCCGTTGGACGCAGTAGCGCCCGTTAGTACCCCAAAATAAACAGTGTCTTTGGTTGGATCGGGGTTGAAGTTTTTGCCATTGATGGTAATGATGTCATCAATATAGGGCTGGGCGGGGAGTAAGCCAGTTGCCGTCAGGCTGTCGTTAGCCGGCGGATTGCTGCCGCCTGCGGAAGAACCGCTTTTAGAACAACTATGGATAAGGCTTAGGATGAAAACCAGTCCGAAAAGAATGCGTATCGATTTCATGTTGTGTTGGTTTTGATTGGCCGTTTAATCGGCTTATCAAAACTACCCGACCCTTTAACCCGGGACAACCCCCGGAAATAGGTGTTTTTGCAGGAAGTCCAAACTTTGGTCAGGTACGCAATATGCATCCAATGCTGTATAAAGAAATTGGAAAGGTTCGTTATAAATGACCGAACTTGTAAGACAACACAATCAATGTATATGTTTCAGTCGGCCCAGGTCAGTACCACGCAGCAGGTATTCCGTGTAATACTGGGTTTGTTTATGGTAACGGCAGCCGTTGGCCACTTTAGTTTTCAGCGTTCGACTTTCCAGGCACAGGTGCCCGATTGGATTCCGGTGCGTAAAGACCTGGTCGTAATCTTGTCGGGTATCATTGAACTGGCACTTGGACTCGCTATGGTGTTTTGGAAACGGCAGCAGGTAAGGGTGGGCATCGCGCTGGCGTTCTTTTTTGTATTGGTTTTTCCAGGAAATATTGCGCAATACCTCCAACATACCAATGCATTTGGATTGGATACAGACAATGCCCGGTTAATTCGCTTGTTCTTTCAACCGGTGCTGGTAATGTGGGCACTCTGGTCTACCGGTGCCCTGCAGGTACTCTTCCGGTCGAAACACTGAGGATGGTTGATGTGGCATTTATTCGTTACAACCATGACTTTACACGTATTTCCATATTCTTTTTGTATAGGCCGGTTAAATATTTGTTGGGTCATTAAAATATAGTCTCCGCTGATATTGTTGACCGGATACCCCCGGAAACAGGTGTTTTTTAGAATCTGTAGGCAGGGTCAGTAAAAATTCCAAACTTTATTACATGTTGCAAACCCCTTTGCCCGGTTGCTTCTTTCAACGACGAGGCTTTCCTGCAATACTGCGTGTGCTTATACTGATCCTGGGGATATTGTTGGTCGCGCAGCCAGCTATGCGTGCGCAGGCTATCAACCAGGAGGTTGACAGGATCAAATCGCTCATAAAGGAAATTGCCGCGGTGAGAGACACCAATGTAGATGAAGCTGTCAAAAAGCTGCCGGCTTTAAAAGAATTGTCTGCCAGTCTGGGTAATGATACATTATCGGCCAAAGCATTTATTGAAGAAGGCTATTGTTATTATTACGCGGGCAATTACCAAAAAGCCGCGCAGGCGTTTGACAGTGCGGCCATGCTGTGGAAGGCCAGGAATGCTGCTGGTTACGCGATGGCCTTGAACAGAAAAGGTACGGCCCAGATGTACAATTCCGAATATTACAATTCGTTGGTCACCTATTTTGAATCGCTTGCTGTATTTGAAAAATTGCACGACCAGCCCAATAGTGCGCGGGTTTTCAATAATATTGGTCTGGTATATGAAAGCATCGGCGACTGGACAAATGCGATGCAGTACGGGAAAAAAGCCATGGCAATCAAATTGGCTGTGCACGATTCGCTGGGCCTGGCGAATAGTTACGGGAATGTGGGGAATGTGTTTTTCAACCTGGGGAATATTGATAGCTGTATCTATTACCAGCAATTATCCCTTGCGCTGAACCAGGCATTACGGAACAGGGCAGGTATCTCCAATGCATTGGGGGCTATTGGTAATTGTTACCGGGAAAAGAAGATTCCAGATTCATCGATCCATTACCTCGACAAAGCGTTTGAATTATCGAAAGGCCTGGGCAATATTGAAAACAATGCCGCTATTTTAAACAACCTGGCATTAAGCTATCTTCAAAAAAATGAGCTTGACAAAACTGCGCATTATGCTTCGATGGTGGCTGCCTTTGTGCCCCATATTTCTGACAAAGAGTTTCTCCATGAATACTACAATATGTTGTACAGGCTGTACGACCGGAAAGG
>JAGWTK010000021.1 GCA_028876035.1 Bacteroidota bacterium | reverse complement strand
CATGGTGACCGATCGTGAAAACCCGAATTCGGTGTTAAACATTGTTACGCGCGCGAGAGAGAATGCACGCAGCGTACAGGATCACATTACCAAGGAGCTCTGGCAATGCCTGAACGATTTCTATCATTCCATCCGCGATGAACGGCTGGTCGACTGGCTTAACAATGAAGACCCGGTGAGCGTGTTGGACAATCTCATCCGCCAGGGTATCCTCTACTACGGCACCATCGACATCACGATGAGCCGGGGAATCGGCTATGCGTTTATCAACCTCGGAAAGTTTATTGAACGGGGTACACAATCTGCAGATATCCTGGATGTCCGTTTCAGCGATAAAAACTATGATCTGAGCACAGCAGATGCCACGTATTGGAAGTACCTCCTCATGTCTATCTCCGGTTATGAGTTCTACCTGAAGACTTACAGGAGCGGCTTCGAAGCAAAAACCGTAGTGGAGATGATTGTACTCAACAGGGATTTCCCCCGTTCGATCCTGTACGCCATCAACCAGCTGATGCGCTATTTTATGCGCCTGCGAAGCGATCGAAACGCAGATAGTTATGATCAGATAGAATTCCTTATCGGCCGGCTTAAAAGCAGGATCAATTATTCAACTACCGACAGCATCCTGCAACAGGGGCTTCACGAATACCTGGTAGAAGTAAAAAAGGGCCTTAACGAAATCGGCGTAGCGCTCAATCAAAATTATTTTGCCTATACCTGATTTTAGCCGCATTTTTACAATCCTCAAACAGCACGTTTACCCAATGCCCCGTTTTACAATCCGCCACATTACTCGCTATAGCTATGATGAACCGGTAAGAGACAGCGCCAACCAGGTAATCCTGTTTCCGCTGAAAGATGAATACCAGGATATCATCAAACACGAACTTAGCATCAGCGGCGAACCCCTGGTAGAGGTGTATCAGGATTACTACGGAAACTCTGTGGGCACATTTACCTATGCCGAACCACACCGCGAACTAGTCATTGATTCCAGGAAGGAAGTACAGGTAACGCCCCGCCTACTACCGGTTGATACCGGTAATGCTGCAGCGCAATGGCAACACCTGCAGGAGGTCCGTCTCACTTACCCGTATATTGATTTTATCCGCCTTGAAAATTTTACCGCCATTGACGAAGCACTGAACATTGATATCATTCGCCTCCATGCATCGTATACAGTATTAGCTGCTGCAACCGGTTTAAATGAATACGTCTATAAGAATTTTACCTACGACAAAGCCGTTACTGATGTTGAAACCACCATCGACGAAGTATGGAAATTGAAAGCCGGCGTTTGCCAGGATTTCGCGCATGTATTGTTGGTGCTCCTGCGCATGATCAACATACCTGCGCGTTATGTGAGTGGTTATGTTTGTCCAAATAAAAGTGGCTTGCGCGGTGAGGGCGCCACCCATGCCTGGGTAGAAGCTTTTATTCCGGAATATGGATGGCTTGGATTGGATCCCACCAATAATTGTTTGGTCAACGATCAGCACGTGCGGCTCGCCGTTGGCCGCAACTTCAGCGATGTTTCCCCGGTGAAAGGCACGTATAAAGGCACAAGACACCACACGCTTGAAGTTGGTGTTACCGTGGGTTATGAAGACGGCAGCTCTTCCACAGAACAACCCTCCAAAATGGTTCCTCAACCCAGTAAAAACAATGAACCCGCAGCAAGCACCAATTCGTATCGGTTGCATATGGAGATGATGCAACAGCAATAGCTAGAATTTAAAATATAAGATATTTTTATTTCAGATATTTTCGCCTCTCTGCGACTCACCTGACAGCGATCTGCTTCGATGTTTTCACTGAATCCTGGATGCAAGGCGACAGATATGATCCTGAATGGTCGGGATTCGCTAATAGACACCTGAATTCGCTGCAGGGGATATCCTACATCCAAACGTCTTACATCTTACGTCAATAATCTGTCTTCACATTCTTATCAAACGGCAGCCCAAAAAGATACCCGGTTTCTTCATCCCTTTGGTCTTCCAATACATCCAGACCATAACGAAGGGTTTTTACATCGGTGTAAGTAAATGTTCCGAAGAGGCGATCCCATAGAGAGAAAATATTACCGTAGTTACTGTCAGTATACGGGCGCTTGTAATGGTGATGCACCTTATGCATATTCGGCGAAACAAACACGAGGCTGATGGCCTTGTCCAGTTTTTGCGGCACAATGATATTGGCATGATTGAAATGCGTAAAAAGCGCTGATACGCTGCGGTACAGAAAATAAAGCCAAACCGGCATACCCATTACAAATACGCCCGCGATCATAAATGTTTCGCGGAACAGCCATTCGCCCGGGTGATGACGGGTACCCGTGGTCACATCCACATGTGTATCGCTGTGATGAATCAGGTGAAATTTCCACATCCATTTCACTTTGTGCATCAGGTAATGCGGTATATACTGGCCGAAAAGATCGCCCAATATCAAGCTGGTGAAAATGGCTGGCAGCGGCGGCAGGTGAAACCAGTTAATGAGTCCGATTTGTTTTGTTGTTACAAAGGTACAGGCACCGAGTGTGATCAATCCGAATAGCAGGTTAAGTACAATGGTACAGGCAAGAAAAATAAAATTTACTCCCGCATGACGGTAACGCCTGAACGAAAATCGGAAAAGCGGGTAGTATCCTTCGGCTACCCAGAAAAAAATCATACCGCCCAGGAGCAGGAGCAGGCGGTGGGCTGAGGGGATATGCGCCCAATAGGTGATGAATGTATCCATAAGGAAGCTTATATCATAAACGACTCTTCGTCAGAAGCAGGCAGATCTGCGGTTTCATTCCCACAATCTGCACATTGGTATACCTGGGTGGCGGGAATCGCATAGCTGGAAAATAACCAGGATGCAATAGCTGTAATCCAGTTCTTCACACCGGGCTTGCTGATATAGACAATATCATGCGATCCACACCTGGGGCATTTTGCCGACGCACGATACTGCCGGTCAAATCCATCCAACAGTTCTTTGGCCCGGGCAAAATCAGCCGGTTCAACCATCAGTTTGATCCCTCCAATGGCGTTTGAGAGAATGGGATCGATAGTTACCGTATACTCGTCTTTCAGGTAACACCGTATGCCTTCTTCATCCAGCCTTGCCAATATAATGCTCGCTGAGATATAGTTATCATATGCGCGCAGCAGCTGATAATCCATGCTGTAAAATACAAAAAACAAACGGGGGAAGGCCGTTATTCGGCTTTATCAGATGCGTTGACCGCCTGCTTAAATACCGGCACTGTACTGCAGGGCTCCCCGTACATAATGCTTTTTGCTACCGGGCGTAGCAGCCTGGTAATTTCGAGGTAGGCGAATGGTCCAATCTCCCTGTCGCCACAACCTTTTATTACCACGCGTTTGCCGGCAAATGCCGATGGGTCGATTTGCTGAAGATTACGCAGGAAGACAGACTGGTGTAAGAATGCCTGGTCGCCAGCGACTATCGCCCGTGCTACCGGTTGTAGATAAGTAGCCACCAGCATATAGGCCCACATGGGAATAATAGCATCCACGCTGCAGTAAACTGCAACCAGTTTGTCTTTATAAACAGAAATGTCCAGCTGCCTGAGGGCTTCGCGAAAATCTTTTTCTTTGAGGATAAGGCCCATGAAAAGGTAGTCCTTCAGATCAAATACCGCCACTTCCCCCTCCGGGTAAAAGGCTTCCAGGTCAATTTCGACCAGGCCGCTTTCTGCTACTTTATTGACTATACCATCTGCTCCCATATTGTGTCGTTTGGACCATGCAAAGTTACCTTATTCAACAGCTGACGCATAGGGATTGTTGCCAATAAAAAACCCCGGTTGGTCCGGGGTTTCGCTTTAGAAATATTTACTTCTCGAGTCTTTTATCGTTGCGGCATTTTTCAGCACCTTCTCTATATCACCCCGGCTCGCGGCTGATTTTTCGTTTTGGGTAAGGGACTGGCGTAACTGATCCGCCGTCATACCAATATTAGACCTGGCGTATACATTTTCCGTACGAATACTGTATACACCTCCGTTTCCGGCAATGGGTACAGACACCTTTCCTTTTGCATCAGGGTAAAATGCATAGCCGCCCACTTTTCCTTCTGCCCCTGCGTTCGGGAAAAACGGCGATGCAAACGCAAGGCTGTCTGCCCTCAGAACGGTTTGGCCTGTTGCAGCTGCAATTGCCTCCAGTGTATTGGCTGAGCCAATCTTCTTTTTTATCCGCTCAGCTTTTTTCTGGTTGCGGATAATAAACTCTACCAGCGGACGAGCTTTTGATGCGGGCTGCACACCTTGTTTAAAAATATCGGTTACCATCGCCACTACAAATTTATTATCCACCTGAAATGCTTCAGACACATCCCCTTTGTCGGCTTCGTAAATCCATTTGACGAGTGGACGATATCCGCCAATTGAATTGACTACAATATCGTTTGGCTTGATATCCGCTGCCAGCAACTTATTGTAGTTGTATTTTTTTACGTTGTCGTCAAAAGCTTTAGCGTTGCGGCTTTCGGCGGCAAACTGGTTGGCCAGGCCGGATGCCTTCTCCTGCGTAGCGTCACTTACAATAATTGGTTTAGACAGGTAGGCAATCTTGTAAGCTGGATTGAAATTCTTCTGGTCTGTTATCTCGATCAGGTGATAGCCAAACTGTGTTTTGACAATTTTGCGATCTCCTTTCTTCCCTTCAAAGCAAAAGTCATTGAATTCTTTTACCATTCGCCCGCTGGCGAAATAGCCAAGGTCACCACCCGTTGTTTTGCTGCCGTCGTCAGAAAACTTCGCCGCCAGGCTGTCGAATCGGGCACCACGGTCGATAGCACCTTTGATACTGTCGATCTTTGCCTTTGCCAGGCTATCCGGTACGAGTTGCTGACCACTACGATCGGTAGTGGCTATTAATATATGCCGCGCTCTAACGGAGTCGGGCTGTATTTTTTCATCCAGCTTTTTGGCGAGATCATAATTGCTGCCGTCGAGATAGGGTCCAAAAACGCCGCCCTTGGGCAATGCAATGATCGAATCCTTGAAAGGAACCTGTATGGCCGTCTTGGAGATATACATGTCGGCCAGGTTAATCTGGCTTCCGTTCCGTGCAAGGAAGGCGGGCATGTCTGCTTCGGAAGTAGAAAGGAATTCACCTTTGGCCTGCTCGAGGCTTTTGCGCACTTCGGCACTGTCTTCAGCAGAAGGTGAAGCATCGAAACTAACAAAGGCAATTGAACGACTTGCTTCCTGTTTGAATTCCTGCTGGTGTTTGGCCACATAGGCTTCTACGTCTGCATCGGTAATTTGTACCGTACTGTCGGTGATCGTGCTATAAGGTACATTCACATAGGAAACGCTGGCCATTGCATTGTTATCGCTGTTCATTTTATCGGCCATCCATTTTGGATAATAGGTCGAATTCGCAAGCAGCGCAATGTATTTTTCATGCAGGCGGCTTTTCAGCAGCAGGGGCAGGTATACATTATTAAAGTTGTCGGCAACAGTGGATTTTTGCTTTTTTAACTGGGCAACAGCATTCCGCGCCGCATTTACATCATATACACCCTGTTCATTGGTGAATTGTCTTTTGAAATCTTCCGGCGCATCTGGTCCAAACAACATATCCTCCAGCTCGCGTGTGGTAACAGTAAGTCCGAGCTTATCTGTTTCCTCCGAAATATTGGTTTCACTGATCATTTGATCCCATGCGTTCTCGCGCACTTGCTGACGCATCATGTCGTTCATGGGGTAGCCCATGGATTGGTACTGCTCTTCCATTTGCCGAACCCTTGCTTCGTATGCAACCGATTCTATCTTCTCCCCGTTTACTTCACCGGCAACGGTTGTACCCGAGCCAAAAAGTCCGCGTCCTGTTTTTCCAACAAATGCATCTTGTACCAAAAATCCAAGAAGAGAAACACCGATAAGGATAAGCATGATCCAGGTAGCCTTATCACGGATGGTTTGAATGATAGACATATATTATTGTAAGCTGTGTTTTGCTTTTTAAAATGGGATGGCAAAAATAGGGTAATTTAGCATATGAACAAATTGTGGAAAACCTTGTAAAATAGGCACAAACAGCGCTTTTTGCGTTTTTGCAGGATGGTTGGGATGGCCTTATTCTATTCGAATTGATGCTGTGGAAAACCTGTGGTTTTGTGTGGGAATTATCGGGAAAAGGAGGAGGCTTTGCGTGGGTTAATTGCGCATATGTTCGGAGAAGATTTTTGAGACCACGAAATTGTTGAATTCGCCGAAGTTATTCTTGTTCCACACAGGCCGGTAAAAGGAAAAACTTATCCGCAGGCAAATTTCTTAACAGGGGTTGATAAGTGCCGGAAATAAGCGCCTGTTGCGGCGAATCGGGTGTTTATAGCGTGTGAGTTGTTGTGGAAAAGCCGTCAATTCGGATTATTCAAGTGGGTATCGGGTAAAAATATCCACGAATCCACAGTCATAGTAATAGTAGATTTTTATAAAAAAAGAGTATACTATGTATATTAAGGATGTGTATTTAGAAGAAAAAAAGGCTGATTTGGAAAAGAAAGGGTTTTTGGACCTGGCGGTGGATCCAGCACTTGATCTGTTTGTGGAGATTGAAAAATTGAAAAAGGAAAAAAATGCCATCGTGCTGGCCCATTATTACCAGGAGCCGGATATCCAGGATGTGGCTGACTACATTGGAGATAGCCTGGGGCTGGCACAACAGGCGGAAAAGACATCGGCGGATATTATTGTTTTTGCGGGAGTGCATTTTATGGCTGAGACGGCGAAGATTTTAAATCCCCATAAAAAAGTATTGCTACCTGATTTGAAAGCAGGTTGTTCGTTGGCAGACAGTGCGCCGCCGGATTTGTTCAGGAAGTTCAAGGAACAGCATCCAAATCATACAGTGGTTTCATACATTAATTGCAGCGCGGGTATCAAAGCATTGAGCGATATTATTTGTACTTCGAGTAATGCCGAAAAGATTGTTGAGAGTGTTCCAAAAGATCAGAAAATCATTTTTGCACCGGACAAGAATTTAGGTGCCTATCTCGTGAAGAAGACGGGCAGGGATATGGTACTATGGAATGGTGCTTGCATGGTGCACGAGATATTCAGCCTGGAAAAAATTACCCGGTTAAAAATGCAGCATCCGAATGCAAAATTGATAGCGCATCCTGAATGCGAGGAACCGATCTTGCGGATTGCAGATTATATTGGTTCTACCACGGGACTATTGAAATTCACCCAGCGTGATAGTGCTGCGGAATATATTGTGGCTACAGAGACAGGAATTTTACACCAAATGCAGAAAGAGTCGCCCGGGAAGACATTTATCCCTGCACCTCCTGATAATAACTGCGCTTGTAACGATTGTCCGCACATGAAGTTAAATACGCTCGAAAAGCTCTATCTCTGTATGAAGTATGAACTTCCTGAGATTCATATGGACGAGCAACTTCGGTTGGCGGCCAGGAAACCGATTGAGCGTATGCTGGAGATAAGCGCGCGGTTCGGTCTCTGATCACCTGCCCATGAAAACCAGGAGAATTTGTACGTCGCTGGGGTTAACACCGCTGATTCGACTGGCCTGACCAAGTGTGCGGGGCTTTATTTTTGTGAATTTCTGCCTGGCTTCTGTGGATAAGGAACTTATTTTGTCGTATTCGAACGATGATGGTATAATAAGGTCTTCCAATTCTGCCATCTTTTTCACGAGTTCCCGCTCTTTTTCGATGTAGACGCCGTATTTCAGCTGGATTTCTGCCTGATCGAGGCTTTCGTGGCTGAATTTGGCCATTTCTTGCTTTGCGCGGGGAATGGCGGCCAGTAAGGAATGAATGTCTGTATTCGGTCGCAGGAGCACCTGCTGCAGTTTTTGTTTTTGCTGCAAGGGAACCGAACCGATTTGGGTCAAAAATCCTTCGATTTCGGCTGGTTCTGTTGAAAATTCACGCAAAAATTGGCTGATTTCTTCGATTTCGGCGTTTTTTTGATGGACACGATCCTGCCTTTCTTGTGTTGCCAACCCAAGGGCATGGCTTTTTGGCGTTAGCCTTAAATCGGCGTTGTCTTGCCTGAGTAAGGTCCTGAATTCAGCCCGGGAAGTAAACATGCGATAGGGTTCGTCTGTCCCTTTATTGATGAGGTCGTCGATGAGGACGCCTATATAGGCCTCGCTGCGCTGTAAGGTGAAGGGGTCCTTGCCGGCCGCATTTTGGTGTGCATTAATTCCGGCCATCAAACCCTGGCAGGCTGCTTCTTCATAGCCAGTGGTTCCATTGATCTGGCCAGCAAAAAAAAGATTCCTGATAAGTTTAGTTTCGAGTGTGTACTGGAGCTGGGTAGGTGGAAAGTAGTCGTATTCGATGGCATAACCCGGCCGGAACATCCTGGAAGGAGCAAAGCCCGGTATTGTACGAATAGCTTCGTATTGAACATCTTCCGGGAGAGAGGTGGAGAATCCGTTTACATAGATTTCCACAGTGTTCCAACCTTCTGGTTCTACGAAAATCTGGTGTCTTTCTCTATCTGCGAAGCGGTTAATCTTGTCTTCGATACTGGGACAGTACCTGGGTCCTACTCCTTCAATTCGTCCGGTGTACATGGGACTTCGGTCGAACCCTGTTTTGAGTATTTCGTGTGTTTGCCGGTTGGTGTAGGTTATCCAGCAGTTTCTTTGTTTTTTAGGGTCGATGGTTTGTGAAGGCAGAAAAGAAAAACCCACCACTTCGTCGTCGCCTTCCTGGATTTCCATTTTGGAGTAATCGAGGCTTCGGCCATCCACCCTCGGAGGCGTACCGGTTTTTAGGCGGTCACTTTCAAAGCCGAGAGATACCAATTGCTCGGTGATGCCCGTGGCAGCTTTTTCAGCTACTCTTCCCCCGCCGAATCTCTTTTCACCGATATGTATGATACCATTGAGAAAGGTTCCACTGGTGAGGACCACAGCCTTTGCCCTTATTTGATTACCCATTCCGGTTTGTACACCCTTGACTATGCCTTCATTTACCAGTAAGCCTACCACCGTGTCCTGGTAGAAATCGACGTTATTGGTTTGTTCCAGTTTTTCGCGCCAGGTAGCGGCGAACAACATCCGGTCGTTTTGGGTACGCGGACTCCACATGGCGGGCCCTTTCGACTTATTGAGCATGCGGAATTGAATGGTGCTGATATCTGACACAATCCCGGAATAACCACCGAGCGCATCGATTTCACGGACAATTTGCCCTTTTGCGATACCACCCATAGCCGGGTTGCAGCTCATTTGGGCGATGGTTTGCATGTTCATGGTCACAAGAAGGACCTTGGATCCAAGATTGGCTGCGGCAGCAGCAGCCTCACAGCCGGCATGTCCGGCACCCGCCACAATTACATCATAGTCTGGAAACATAGCTGCAAAATTACTCCTTTTGCTAAGTGCTGTACTTTTTGAGGAGCGTAATCTCTTTAATAAGATCGCCTGGGCTTTGTCCGCTATTTAGCTGGGCGAAAGCCTGTGGATCGAGCTGGGAGAGTTCGGTTAGATAGGATTCACGGGCATTGATGAAACTAATCTGTTTGTCTAAAGACGGGGCAGGCGGAGTGAGTGTTGCGATTTTGGCGAGCATGCTTCTTGTTAGGGGGTAATCGCTTGTGCTGGCAAGAGCTGAAAAATAGTTCTTTGCATATCCGATTGGGTCGGTGGACGTGGCGTGGTTGGTAGACTCGGCCTTCAGATTGGTGAAATTCCAGCAGAGCTGAAGTTCGGCGGGCTGGTTCCAGTCAAAATGATGCGGAGAAACAATGTGCGCGAACTGCCAGGCGGTGCCAAAATTGTCCCATGTCATTGAAGGATTGAATTGTGCTTCAAACCAGGCCCTGATATCTGTAATTGATAGTCCGAAATAGGGCGCGTATTCATAGCAAGGACTCATTTCCACTACGTAGCGCCTGAGCGCAATCTGCCACTTCTTCTTTTCACGAAGCTTAACCACACTGTCGGTTGCGTCGGCAACGGGCGCCCATCTTTTTCTTGCCATAGTACAAAGCTAACAAGTCTGCGATGTTCCATGAAAAACAGTTTCACAGTGAAACAGTGTCCCGTGGAACCTAAGGTTTATATTTCTTAAGGTAGAAGTCTTCCATTTTTCGCATCATTGCCTGTTCAGCCGCTGTTTTGTCTTTATACCCGCAGAAGTGAAGAATACCGTGAAAAATAACACGATGAAGCTCCTGGTTAAAAGACAAACCCAACAGCCCGGCGTTCTCTTTCACCCGATCAATGCTTATGTATATTTCTCCTTCTACAGATTGGGATTTATCTGCCAGGTTGAAACTGATGATATCCGTGTAATAATCATGCTGGAGGAAGCGGCGATTGATATCGAGCAAAAAATTGTCGGTACAGAAAATAAACTGGACGGAGTGAGCGGCTGTGTTTTCCTTCTTGAAAATACCCCCTATAAAACGCTTCAGTCTGGTCCTGTTACGTAAACCCGGAACAGGAGTTTGGTAATGAAACGAGACAAAGGGGGAAGTATTCGTGCTGGGCATTTCCAAAACTCGTAATTATTTAGAAATGATACTGCCTAGATTTGCAGGACGATGTTACAACGACTCTCAGAAATACCGGTAGGACAGACCGTGAGGATTAAATCCTTTGAAAACAACGATATTTTCTTAAAACTGATGGAGATGGGATGTGTACCCGGGGAGACGGTCCGCGTTGATCAGAAAGCGCCTCTGGGTGACCCTATTGCCATCAGTGTTTCGGGATATAGCCTCAGTCTCCGGCTGAATGAAGCCCAAAACATATTCGTCGAAGAAATCGAGTTATGAAAATCGGTTTGTATTTTGGTTCCTTCAATCCTGTGCACACCGGGCATTGTATCGTAGCCAGTTATTTTGCGCAAAGCACTGACCTTGAACGGGTTTGGATGGTTGTATCGCCACAGAATCCATTCAAACCCGCGGCCTCCCTGTTGAATGAATACCACCGTTTGCACCTGGTAAAATTGGCAACGGAAGACGATGCCCGGGTGAAAGCCAGCGATATTGAGTTTCATCTACCCCGCCCGTCCTACACCATCGATACGCTCACCTACCTGCAGGAGAAACATCCGGAGCATGAGTTTGCCATTGTGCTCGGCAGCGATGGATTACAGAATATCCTCAAATGGAAAAATGCCGCTACGCTGCTGTCCAATTACCCCCTCTATGTATACCAGCGGCCCGGCTTCCCTATTCCACCACTTCCCGGCGCCCGGATTTCAGTTGCGGACGCCCCCCTGCTTGAAATTTCGTCTACCCATATCCGTGAGATGATCAGAAAAGGTCAATCGGTTCGTTACCTGGTGCCGGATAAGGTATTACAGGAGCTGGAGCTCTATCATTATTACCGATGATAAAATGATTTGGCTGTCGTTGACGCTATTGATAAATTGTAACCGGTAGCATCAACAAACTTCCATCCGCCAATGGTATTACTACGGCATATTCCTTTCCTCAAAGCCGTCTTTTTGCACAGCATCACTGCTTTTGGCGGACCGCAGGGACATTTTGGAATGATGCTGAAAACCTTTGTTCACCGGCGTAGAGATGTCACTGAACAGGAACTGCTCGACTTTAATGCCTTCTGCCAATTGTTACCCGGTGCCTCTTCTACACAAACCCTAACACTGATAGGATATAAACGAGGAGGTATTCCGCTGGCAGTCCTCACACTTATCATTTGGATTTTACCGGCCTGTTTCCTGATGGGCGGACTCAGCTTCCTGCTGCAATACATTAGTCGATCTGCATTGCATACAGACATATTCAAATTTATACCACCCATGGCCGTGGGGTTTCTGGCTTTCGCTGCCTGGCATGGAACCAGGATCGCGGTCCGCAATACCGTGACCGTGGTGATTTGCCTGGTGACGCTTATGCTCTCCTTTCTTTTTTTCAAGGCGCCGGGTGTAATTCCTTTATTAATAGTCCTGGCGGGCTTTGTTACCAACCTCAGCAGTAAACGTATTCCGCAGGAGCCGGTGCAACCGCAAAAGATTAAATGGTGGAATATTTGGCTTTTCGCGCTGATTTTTGTGGTGGCCGGGGTAATGAGTGAAACAGCCCGTGTGCACGACTGGAAAACACGCCGCCCTGTGAATGTCTTTGAGAATACGTACCGGATGGGTAGCCTGGTGTTTGGCGGCGGACAAGTGCTGATCCCATTGATGTATGAACAGTTCGTGGAACGTCCATTATCGCAAACGGTAATCCGGAAAAACCAGGACCGCAAAGAGTTTGTTGTTAGTATCAGTAAAGAAGATTTTTATACCGGGGCCGGATTGGTACGTGCAATACCTGGCCCCGTTTTTTCGATCGCCGCTTTTACAGGCGCCATTGCCATGAAAGATCGCGGTCCAACACAACAGGCCTGGGGCGCGGTCATTGGATCTCTCGCCATTTTTCTTCCAAGCCTGTTGCTGGTGCTGTTTTTTTATCCGATCTGGCATAACCTGAAAAAATATGCAGCGGTTTATCGTGCCCTTGAAGGGATCAACGCGGCTGTTGCCGGCATTATGATTGCTGCAACCTTGTACATGATGCACGATGTAACCCTCAGGGGGCTTGATGCCATTTCCATTGTCAGCACCCTGGTAATGGCCGGCACTTTCACCCTGCTCTATTTCACCAAACTTCCTTCGCCCATACTGGTATTGATTTGCGTGGGACTAGGATTCATCATCTGACAAAAAAATATGGATACAGGTATTCATCAGCAGTTGTTTCTGGTAGGCGGTGCCGGCAGTGGTTTCGGCAAAGCGATTGCACTTGCACTGGTAGCCGAGGGCGCTTCTGTTATTGCGGTGGCCCGAAGTGCAGATAAGTTAGCCGAACTACAAAAACAGGCACCAGGAAAAATTGAACCGCTGGCGTTGGACCTTACCGAACCGGAGAGCATGGGCCAGATCCTCCAACAGATTGGGCAAAGAAAACTCCAGGGTGTATTGGTAAATGCAGGTGGACCACCGGCTAAAACGGTGCTCGAGACTACCCTCGAAGATTGGGACAACGCATACCGGCAAATTCTCCGGTGGAAGGTCGCGCTAACGCAAAAACTCGTTCCGTTGATGCAGTCAAACGGATATGGACGCTTACTTTTTATTGAAAGCTCTTCTGTAAAACAACCTTTGGAAAACCTGGTGTTGAGCAACTCAATGCGGCTTGCGGTCGTAGGCTTTGTAAAAACACTCAGCCAGGAAATTGCCCGCAGCGGCATCACCCTTAACATACTTGCCCCGGGCTCGCACGATACGCCGGCCATCGAAAGGATTTACCAAAAAAAGGCAAGCCAAACCGGTATTAGTGCGGCAGTGGCGCGTGAGCAAGGCATTCATGCGATTCCCGTAGGTGCGCTGGGAAACGCGGACGATTTCGCTTCACTGGCCGTGTGGTTACTGAGCCCCGCTGCCCGATATATCACCGGACAAACAATTTCAGTGGATGGTGGAATGGTGAAAGGGGTGTTTGGGTAGAGGGGTATAGGGTAAGGGGTAAGAGGCGCTGATCGCGGGGAAAAAATTATTCGCAAATTCCTAAACGTGTGAGAGATGGATTTTGGAAGAGTGCCGGAAAAGGAATTAGGAAAGATAGATTTCACATTGCCTGCTGAACCGGCGGCCAATAAAAAGCTGCTGAGGAAAACAAAGGTTAAACCGCTCGTTTACCTGGGTTGCGCCAAATGGGGACGAAAGGAATGGTTGGGAAAGATTTACCCAAAGCGAACCCCGGAAAGCCGTTACCTCGAATTATATATCGAGCATTATAACTCCATAGAGCTGAACGCAACCCATTACAAAATCTATAAGCCTGATGAAATCACCCGCTGGGCAGAAAAAGCGCTCGGTAAAGATTTCAAATTCTGTCCCAAGCTCAGTAACAGCATCTCCCATTACAGCGGTTTCAATGAAAGATCGCAATATTTAACCGACGCATTCCTGGAAGGAGTTTCGGCTTTCGGTGATCAACTGGGTCCAATCTTTATACAAGTACCGGAAAGATTTAGTCCGAAACAGCGCGACAAACTTTTCAGGTATCTTGAAACACTGCCGACCGATCTGCAGTTCTTCCAGGAAGTAAGGCACCCCGACTGGTTCTCCGATAAAAAAACCCGAAAAGAATTATTTGATACACTCCGGCATTTAAAGATCGGGGCAGTGATTACCGACACGGCCGGCCGGCGTGATTGTGCACATATGGAGCTCACCGTTCCCAAAACCTTTATCCGGTATGTTGGAAATAGTCTGCACCCTACGGATTACACCCGCTGTGATGACTGGGTGAACCGCATACAGTACTGGCTCAACAAGGGTTTGAAGGAACTGTATTTTTTCATGCACATGCACGACGAGGCTTACTCGCCCGAACTTACGGTGTACCTGGTGGACCAGCTGAATGAACGCTGTGGGCTTGATTTGAAGAAACCGGAGTTTGTCGGAGAGGTTTGATGTTTAAGGTCTAAAGTTTAAAGTTCATTCCGTGCAGCCCCAAATTTTTATTGATATGGGTTCAGTGGAGCACGTCTTCAGATCCAGAAATTCAGCAATCCCACATCCAAAAATTACAAGAGAGGATATCTCAAATCGAATTATCTTATAACTTAAATAACTTTAGTGTTGACAAAAAACGATTGTTATGGAAAATAGACCATCAGCCAGCCGAAGATCTTTTATCCGCAATGCCGCACTCGCTACTGCGGGATTTTATATTGTGCCGAGGCAAGTACTTGGTCGTGGATTTGTTGCACCGAGTGATAAACTAAACATCGCCGGCATTGGTGTAGGGGGCAAAGCCGAAGTAAATCTTCCCTATGCCTGGAACAACGGTTCTGATAACATCGTTGCCCTCTGCGATGTAGACGATCGCATGGCAGTAAATGCACGTAAGCGCTGGCCCAATGCGCCGTACTATAAAGATTTCCGGGTGATGCTGGAAAAAGAACATAAGAATATCGACGCGGTGATCGTAACAACGCCTGATCACATGCACGCACCTGCTGCACTTGCCTCGATGCAATTGGGAAAACATGTATACTGCGAAAAGCCCCTCACCCACGATATCTATGAAGCAAGAATATTGACGCAGGCAGCTGAAAAATATAAGGTGGTGACACAAATGGGCAACCAGGGAAGCAGCGGTGATGATACCCGTGTGGTGGAAACCTGGATCCAATCGGGTGTTATCGGCGATGTACACAGGGTGCACGTCTGGACCAATCGGCCCGTATGGCCACAAGGGATTCCAACACCAACCGGGAAATATGATATTCCCAAAGAACTTGATTGGGATTTATGGCTGGGAACCGCACCTTCCCGCGACTTCAATCCTACCTACCTGCCTGCTACCTGGAGGGGGTGGACTGATTTTGGAACGGGTTCGTTGGGCGATATGGGCTGTCATTTTATTGATGTGCCTTACCGGGCCCTGCAATTGAAATACCCGGTGGCGGTAGAATGCAGTGTCGGTTCGGTGTACTCAGGTTTTTTCCATGAGGAAGTGTATACGGACAGTTATCCCCCTTCTTCAATTACTTACATTCAATTTCCTGCCAGGGAGAAAATGGGACCGGTGGAACTGGTTTGGTATGATGGTGGAATCAAACCGCGCCGTCCGGATGAGTTATTACCCGACGAAGCAATGGCTGAATGGGATGGCGGTATGATCTTCGAAGGCAGTAAGGGAAAATTGATGGCTGGCTTGTTTGGACGCAACCCCACCTTGTTGCCCACAGTAAAAATGAAAACAGCGAAACTTCCAAAGAGCAAATATCCATTTGTAGAAAAGGGCTCAGAAGGCCACCAGCAACAATGGGTAAAAGCCTGCAAGCAGGGCTTTGGCGCCTACACCAGTTCATCTTTTGATAAAAGCGGGCCACTCGCAGAAACCGTACTGATGGGTAATCTCGCCGTGAGAAGTTATAATTACCGCGAAAGCAATGGAAAGGGGGGATACAACTATCCGGGCAGAAAAAAGCTGTTATGGGATGGCCCGAACATGCGCATTACCAACTTCGAACCCGCCAATGCTTTCGTTAAACGTCAGTATCGGAATGGTTGGGGTGAATTGAAGTTGTAACCTGCGGACTTATTGTATTGAAAAATCCCAAATGGGCGTAGCACCCAGCAGGTGCTGCACAAAATAGTTCCACTTTCTTTTGGTGAAGTAATCATTGTATTTGCCCGAATAGCCATGGTGCTGACTGGGCAGGATTAACATATCAAATTCTTTGTCGGCTTTTACCAGTGCTTCTGCGAGTTTGAAAGTGGCTGATGGATTGACGTTTTCGTCAATGCCTCCATGCACGATCAATAACTTTCCTTTTAGGTTTTTAGCCATGGTGATATTCGACACTTCATTATAACTGGAGTCGACCGGCCAACCCATATACATTTCGGGCCACCAGTCTTTTTCCATCCTGAAATCGTGGTCGCCGGAACTTGCCACCGCCACTTTATAAAAATCAGGAAAGGCCAGCACCGCGTGCCCCGCATCGTAGCCGCCGGCAGAATGTCCGAAAATGCCCACCCGGGTTGTATCTATCCAGGTGAACCGCTTGCCCAGATCGCGGATAGCAAGTACGTGATCCAGCAAATTACTTCCCATGTTTTTGTAAGAAACATTGTGAAAAGCTTTCGATCGGTTGGCGGTACCCATGCCGTCTACCGCAATTACAATAAATCCAAGTTCAGCTAAAGCCTGGTTGGATCTTCCTAATGCCGAAAAGAAATTGCGGGGAAACATGAAGGTGTGCGGACCGGTATAAGTTTGATCAATGACGGGGTACTTTTTAGAAGGGTCAAAATTCGACGGTTTCCATATTGCGCCATATAGCGTCGTACTGCCATCACGGCCAATGCTGGTGAAAGCTTCCGGATAGGAAAGTTTCATTTTTTCGAGTTCGCGGACATCGGCATGCGTCAATTCAACAAGTACCCGACCAGTCTTTGTTTCTCGCAACACCGATCGCGTGGGCTGGTTCCAGGAAGACATGTTATCGGTCAGCCATTTTCCATCAGGAGAGATGCTCACATCGTGGTTGAGGTCTTCGGAGGTTAGTAGTGTAAGGTTCTTACCGTCGATATGTATCGAATAAGCGTGCTGGAGGTAGGGGTTCCTTCCTGTCTCTCTGCCCGATGCTGTAAAAAACAGGGTCTTCGATTTTGCATCAAAGCGCAAAAGATCATTGACATAATATTGACCATTGGTAACGGGTGATACGGTTTTGTTGTTCAACTGGAGTTGATACAATTGTTTCCAACCATCCTTTTCCGATGTAAACAATAGTATGGATGGATCGTCGGTTTGGAAATACCGGAAGTTGTCAATATTTGTGTTGCTGCTTTCGTGGTAAAGTAGTTCTTGTTTACCCGAAGCGCAGTCGTACAGGTAAAGATTGATTTGCTGGTAACCTCTTGGCCGCTCTTCGATAATGAGTTGTCCGGACTGTTTGGTCCAATCAGCGGATGCCGCATTCACATTCCGGAGTGCGTCCATTTTGGTTTCTTTGCCTGTTGCTATATTGAAAACCACCGGTGTCATATATACCATGTCGGTATCACCCGGCGAACCCCGGTAGTAGGAAAGCAGGCGTGCGCGGTACAGGGTGTCCACGCTCCAGTCGAGCAGGTACATCTTTTTTGCGATGCGCAAATCGCAGATATAGGTTTGGAGCCATTTGCTGTCGGGCGACCAGCTTACGCCCAGGTGCGGTGGTCGATCACCGTTTTCGCCTTCTATCAGTTCACCCCAGCCGTACCAGCTGCCGTACTCGTAATTTTTAAAGCCGCCGGTGCTGAGTTGGCGCACGCTGCCATCCGACGTAGATTTTACAAACAGGTTATAATCTTTTGCAAAAGCAATCCATTTACCATCGGGTGATTTTTCTTCGAGGGGGTTTGAAATATTATCGGCGATTTTTTCCAGCGAGTATGTTCTTAGATCCAGTGTGAATTTCTTTCCGCCGGTTTCAAATTCGATTGAATTTTTGTTGAGCAGCTTCAGGTTCCCCAATAACAAATCGCCCGTCTTCGTGTTGCGGTGAAGACTATCGTTCAGGAGTTTTGTCAACCGTTCCTGGTCAAACAGCGGCTCAACCACCTGTTTTTTTACATCGGCTTTCAGGTATTTTCTTCCGGCACTGTCCATTGTCGTATAAGCAACGGCGCTGCTATCCTCCATCCAGGAAAAGCTTGGGTTGATATTGTACACCTTCCTGTTCACCAGATTGCCAAAAAGAAAAGAAACGGCGCGATGGTAGTCGGCCCTTACCGGTGCCTGAGAAAACCCCGTTACAAGCAGTGAAGAAAATGCAGTAAGCAGCGGGAAGCGTTTCATAACAATGATTTTAATAAAAGTAATTTGTTTTTTGCAGCAGTGACGCGCGCCTGTAGCGATGCAGCCTGCGGGTGTCCGTGAAAAAATGTATCTTCAAACAATCGGTTAATAAGTACTACCAAAACTTGAGAAAATATTCACGCAGGCAATTCCTTTCGCAAACCGGCATGCTGGCCGGAGGTACCTATCCGGCGATGCTGGCCCTTGGTATGTTGCGCGAAGCACCCGTTACGCCGGTACCTGCAGAACAAAACGGAACAGGAAAGCATGTCATTATTTTAGGAGCGGGCCTCACGGGTTTGTCGGCCGCCTATGAACTGAAAAAACTCGGGTACACCTGTTCGATTCTTGAAGCACGCACCCGTGCCGGCGGTCGCTGTTGGAGCGTTCGCCGGAATGACCTGCAGGAAGAAACAGGGAACAGCCGGCAGACCGCCCAATTTGATCCCGGACTTTATTTCAATGCAGGCCCATCACGCATACCGCACCACCATGCCATTACCCTGCATTATTGTAAGGAGTTGAAAGTACCATTGCAGGTATACAACAATATCAATGAATCGGCCTGGTATTTTGCGGAAGGCAAGGGCCCTCTCTCGAATAAGAAAGTGCGGGTGAGAGAAATTCGTCATGACGTACGCGGCTATATGTCCGAACTACTTTGTAAGGCCATCGATCACCAGCAGCTCGACGCATCGCTCACAGCGGAAGACCTGGCGCGTGTGACGGAGTTCCTGAGGGCAGAAGGAGGGTTGGATATCGACAAATTATACAAGGCCTCCGCGCGCCGGGGATATGCAGTTCCCCCGGGAGCGGGCGACAAGGCCGGCACTATCGCCAAAGCCTACACGCTACAGGATATTCTGCAGTCGGGCCTGCTGGAACCGGACTTTTACAATGTTGCAGAGTATACCTATGAACTGCAGATGACCATGTTCCAGGCGATTGGCGGTATGGATAAAATCGCCGCAGCGTTTCAACAACACGTAGGCAATTGGATACAATTCCGGTCGGTAGTAGAATCTGTAAAAAATACTGGTACGGGCGTAAGTGTACAATACAAGGGTCCGCAGGGAACGCGTGTGCTTACCGGCGATTATTGTATCTGCACCATCCCCTTACCGGTGCTGAGTAATATTGATCACAATTTTGCTTCGGATGCCAGCCGCGCCATCGATAATATTGCGTATATTCAAACTGGAAAAATCGGGTTGCAGTTCAAACGCAGGTTTTGGGAAGAAGACGAACAGATATACGGAGGGATAACGCATACGAATAATGAACTGACCCAGATTTTCTATCCTTCTTATGACTATCAGTCGGCCAAAGGCATCCTGATTGGTTATTACAATTTCAACGAAAAAGCTGCCCGTACCGGTGCTTTGTCGCCGGCAGAAAGACAGGCCCTTGCGCTTACAAAAGGAAGTTTGATCCACCCCCAGTACGAAAAGGAATTTGAACATTCTTTTTCGGTGAGCTGGCACAAAACGCTTTACAATATGGGCGGATGGGCGATTTACACCAATGAAGAGCGACAAAGCTTGTACAAGGCCTTGTTACAACCGGATGGACATGTGTATTTCGCAGGGGAACATTTAACCTACCTGAATGCCTGGATGGCCGGAGCATTCGAGTCATCCCGA
>JAGWTK010000392.1 GCA_028876035.1 Bacteroidota bacterium | reverse complement strand
AGTGTCCGAAGATACGGATATCGGTTGGTTGAGCAGGTATTCAGCGTGTAGGATCAACTCATAGAGAAGACAGGAATTGCCTGGATTAAAAACGGCTTAATAAGCATTTCTAACCTATCCCTTCGATCGTTTGTTGAATGGCGATCGGAAGAGCGGGCTCAGTGCCGGAATATTACTTAAACAAACAGGCTGCATAAAACCGCAGCTCCTGTTTGCAAAGCAATGAATGTGGGATGGGAAGAGGCTGTCCAATAAAAGCCGCAACAGCTAACTTGTAAGCTACGAGCGCGGTCAGCGGCTTTGTTAGGGCTAATATTATAGGCGAAGCTTTTTTCCGTATTGATTTTCTAAGCGCCACCCATTGGGTGCCGTTTTACTTTCCTGGTTGAATCGGTTAAAACAACGACCACTTTCCACCCACTGCCGTTTTTTTGGTGCCTGCAGGCCTCAGGTTATAGGTGAATGTTGCCAGGAAGTATTGCGCCAGCACATCCCCCCTGGAAAAGTAGGCGGTATTTTGATTGGGCGACATGTATACATTTTTACCCTGGTTCAACATATCGTTGGCGCTAATTCTTAGCACAGCGCGTTCGTCTTTAAAAAACGTGAAGTTTACGGCCGCATTCCAGAGGTACATTTTCTTCAATGCCGGGTCATCAAACACATCGTTGGTGATCAACCGTAGCCTGGTATCAAATATGACATGTTTGATATAACGAACGATTACCTCTGTACCGATGGTTTGGCTGAATGTATTGATGTTTTGAAACCCAGGATTACTATTTTTTACAAAGCGATAGCTAAACGAATATTCCTGGTTGAGTTCCAGCTTATCATCCCAATTCAATCCAATCCCACTCCAGAAATTACAATTCAAGCGGTTTTGCAGGCTCAATGCGCCGTTATAATAGAAATAGTTTTGAACGTATTCTGTCCAGGTACCGAAATTCCAGGGGATCATAAAATTCTTTGCATTGCGTTTGTTCTGGTACAACCCAAAGTTGGTGGCAACCCGTTTGTAGCCGTTTGCATTGACGGGATAGATGGTTTGTATTCCGCCCTGGTTTAATGTAATGCTGTCTACGATTACATTTTTCGATTGCGAGGCTTCGAACCACGACCAGACGCCGAGGGTACTCTTGGGAGCATAGGTGTTTAACGAAATACGTACCCTGTCCTGAAGTGCCGGTTGAAGATTAGGGTTGCCCAGCCTTGTCATATACGGATTGCTGTTATTCAATACCGGCAGCAGGTTGGTATAATAAGGTAGTACAATATCCCTGGTATAGGTAAGTGATAGCTTCTTATATATGAAATCAAACTGGGGCAACACGTTTCGTTGATCCTGTATGATTCTTTGCTTTAAGGCGTATATATTGTTGTCGAACTTTTGGGATTGATACCGGATACCAGGCCGGAACGTAAAGTCTTTGTACCTGTATTCAATTCCCCCTGAAACGCTGTACTTGTTACTCTCCCTGCTAAACCGGCTGCTCAGGTCATTGATAGGTTTGCCTGTATTGGTTTCAAAGGTTCCTACTCTGTCATCCAGCTTTTCATAATCGTATCGTGCGCCGAGCCGGAAGAAAAAGTTTTTGATTATGGGCTCACTGTAATTGCCGGTGAGGTTGGCCGTCCAGGTGGGTACCCATTCGTTGCGCAGTTGTTGGTACAGGGTGTCTTTGACAAAAGGTTGTTGGTACGATATATCGGCGTCGGTATAATCGTCGCGGTTTCTTTTATTCCATCCAAGAGATTGTGTGATATTGAATCGCCTTCCTTTTTTGGTTCGCGAAAGTTTGGTGAACAGGATATTGTGGTTATACATATTGGATTTGAGGTCTCCTGTATTATTGACGCGGCCGTTATTCAGGTTGCCCAGGAAATTATGGACACCGCTACGGGTATCCATCCTTTCCGAGCGGGTATCCGATAGCATATAGTTCAAGCCTATGATGAGGTTTACGGTAGAGTCCGGTTTCAGGTTAGCGCCGGCTCCAAACACATGAGAATTGCCAATCTCGGTATAATGCTGTCTGGAAAGGTTACTAATGATTGTATCGTCTTTATAGATGTCTGTTCTGCTGTCGGTCAGCACGTCGGTGTGAACGCGCCCGTAGAAGTATTGACCGTAAATCGACTGCTTATTGCTGGGCGAGTGGTTGATGTTAATGCCGGCGCCGTCGCTTTTTGTGATACCGCCGTTGCGTGATTCTCCGCCGAAGTTGATATCATTGATACTGAAAGTAGAACCGAAATTGCTGTTGTTGGTCATGTTATTGGAGTTCCCACCCATGGTTTCGATGGAACGGTTGACACCCATGGTTTGTCGCATGTCGCTTACGCTGAAACCGGGGCGATTCAGGTTATTCGTATAACCCATTACGCTGATCTGGAGGGTATCCCTGAAAATATTGGCAATAGCGCCAGCTTCATACCGGCCACCCTGCGGTCCGCCCCCGCCACCGGCATAGGCTTTTCCAAACATGCTTTTTTTGATGCCCTTTTTTAAGGTGAGGTTGATCACCTTGCCTACATTGTTCGCATTGTCATCACCATTGCGCAACATCTCTTCCTTATCATCGGTTACCTGCACTTTGTCGATCACCTGCGAGGGTAGGTTACGGGTGGCCATTTTGGGGTCATCACCGAAAAATGTTTTGCCATCCACCAGTATCCGGTTGACGGGTTTACCATTCACCATGATATTTCCGTCTTTGTCCACCTGCACTCCCGGCAATTTTTTTAATAAATCTTCTACCAATGCGTTTGGCAATGTCTTAAACGATGCTGCATTGAATTCAACGGTGTCCTTTTTTATGACCACGGGCGGTCGTTCTGCATACACCACTACTTCCTCCAGTGCGCCGGATGCGGGTGACATGTAAACATTGCCGAGGTCTACAACAGGCTGATCGCTTGTTACGGTAAATTCTTTTCTATAGCCAAGATAGCCGCTATAAGAAACTACTACCCGGCACTTCACGTCAAACGGCAGTCCGGGGACTTTAAAATCACCTTCCGGACTACTTAGTCGATAGGTGATAATAGCTGTATCAGCTGCTTTAAAAACAGTTACGGTAGCCAGGCCAAGCGGCGTTTTGGCGGTGCTATCCAACAGTTTTCCTTTCAGAGTTCCTTGTGTAAAAGCAGTTGTGTAAAGGATTAGGGAAACCAAAAACAAAACAAAGGTTTTCATCGTTGCGTCAGTATTAATGGCTGTAAAATCTTGGGCATCAAACTCCGGTAGAGCGGTAGCTGACGCATTCAAGAATTAGAGACTGACCGACCTGAAATATGTTGCACGATAGATCAACATCCTTCAACGAGTGGTCAATTTCGCTGTTAAACGGGGATGCGAGGACCAGAGGTTGACCGTAACGACCTTTTCTTATCTTGAAGATCGAGCCTTGGACATGCATTTTATCTGAAACAAATTGCTTCGTTCTAACCAATTCCAGCGGGGGGAACGCATTAGCGGGTAATTACATTTCGCGGGCGTATCGCCCGAATTGCCTTATCTTTTCTAGAACAGCTCGAGTACTAGTGCGTGAAATACAAATGGGATGCATTACCAATGCCAAACAGACGGCCGGATAATTGGATGGCGAAGGATGCTCACGAACCAACCCTGTTTTAAAATTCTGATAAAATATGCTGCCAATTCATTTCCTCCCTCCCAAATCACTTGAACCATACATTGCCTTTTATGGGATTACCGATATGGGTGAAGGTTTCCGCGAATCTTATGTGTCCCCGCCGTTAGGGCTTTGTGGCATTATCATTTCCCTGGAAGGTGAAATGAACGCAAAACTGAATGGCGAGCTTTTTTTGAAAGATACCTGTTGCGCAACCGGACAAATTACTGAACCGATGATCGGCGATATTGTGGGACCAGACAAGTCCCTGATGGTATTTATCCAACCTTGTGGATTGCACGAGTTGTTCGGCATAGATATGTCGCAACTCACCAATACATCGATGCCTTTATTTGAATTAATAGGCAAAGAAGAAGTTGATATACTGATTGGGAACTTGGTTGCTGCCGATAGCCATGAGAAAATGATTGAAGTGATGAATGAATTTTTCCTGGATCAATTACCTGTTTTTGAAATAGCACCCAAGGTCAGGGCTGCTATCGACTTTATTCATCAGCAAAAAGGGAATGTTACCATCAAACAAATAGAACGGAACTGTTTTATTACAGCAAGAAGCCTGGAAAGGCATTTTAAAACCTATATCGGATTAAGTCCGAAAGAGT
>JAGWTK010000391.1 GCA_028876035.1 Bacteroidota bacterium | reverse complement strand
GTAAACAAACCCGGAAGCATCATCGTTCAGCGGATTATCAAGCGCCGCTGGGCCATCGTGTGGCATATGGGTTTGTCGCTGGCCGGTTTGGTGATTACGGTCCTGCTTAGCCGGACAATCGGGAATTGGATCATTACGCCAGCCAATCTCGGTTGCATACTCCTCCTCCTGTTTTACTCCTCTACGTTCAAGAAAAAATTCCTGATTGGTAATATCATCATCTCTTTGCTAACTGCCTGGGTGGTTTTTGTCCTCTATGTGGCGGAACTCGACATTACGGTATTTGCAGTAAATGCGCAATACCACGCGGCCATGACAAAGATCTTCAAACTTGCTGTACTCTACGGTGGCTTTGCCTTTGTCATTTCATTGGTACGGGAAGTGGTGAAAGACATGGAAGATGTGCCCGGCGACGAAAAGTTTGGTTGCCGCACTATGCCGATCGTTTGGGGAATCCCCTCTTCGAAAGTATTTGCCGGCGTTTGGCTGCTGGTCTTAATTCTTGCAGTGCTGGTACTTTTTGTCTACGCCTTGTTGCTGGGTTGGTGGCTGGCGGCTATTTACGTGCTGGTGCTGGTGGTATTGCCATTGCTGCAGGTACTCAGAAAACTTTATCGCGCTGCGGGCCCGGCCGATTTCCACAATGTCAGCGGGTTGATTAAACTGGCGATGCTGACAGGTATTTTATCGATGATGTTTTTTAAATGGCATATCTAACATGAGCAGGATTATTCTGGCTTCTCAATCACCCCGGAGAAAGCAATTACTGGAGTGGGCAGAAATAGATTTCGAAGTAGTGGTGAGTAATACCGATGAAAGCTTTCCTGCATCAATGGCAATTGCCGAAGTGCCGATACACATTGCCCGTGCAAAGGCAGCTGCCGTCCGGGCGTTGGCGGGCAACACCGAAAGGATCATTATTGCAGCCGATACAGTCGTTGTGCTTGGCGATCGGATCATTGGCAAACCTGCCGACAGGTCGGATGCCATTGCGATTCTGCAGTCTCTTTCCGGAAAACAGCATGAAGTCATCACCGGTGTCGTCATTTGCAAGGGGGATACAGAAATTGCCTTCGCCGACCGTACCCTCGTGTGGTTTCATGCGCTTACCGATGCACAAATCGAATTTTATGTGGACAATTATAAGCCTTATGACAAGGCCGGCGCGTATGCCATACAAGAATGGATTGGCGTGGTGGGTATACGTTCCGTGGAAGGTGATTTCTACAATGTAATGGGCTTGCCGGTTAGCCGGGTAGTGCAGGCACTCGCCGAAATTTGATATCCTGTTCCTGATCTTCTCCTCATTTAATCGTGTTGTTTTTCCTTTCTTTCTCCTGTGCATCAAACAGGCGTTGGAGTGTCGTTGCTGAATAGATTTACACTCTAAACGAATCCCGTGTGACGGAAAAGTTGCTCCAATTCATCTGGCAATTCCGGTATTTCAACCGCGCGGCATTGCTAACCAAAAGCGGTGCGGCTCTGCGCATCGTACGACCCGGTCAGTTCAATACCAACCAGGGACCAGATTTCCGCGATGCGCTGATAAAGATTGATCAGACCTGGCTGGCAGGCCACATCGAGTTGCATATCCGCGCGTCCGATTGGGACAAACATGGACATCCGCAGGACCCGGCTTATCGCAATATTATTCTGCATGTGGTTTGGGAAGATGACGGATGCAGTTTGGGTGCGGCTGTTGAAACGCTTGAACTAAAACAGCGCGTTCCGAAAATGTTTTTGAAGCAATATGAATCGTGGATGGAGCGACCCAGCAGTATTCCCTGTTCGGGGAGCTCGCCAAAGGCGGACGACTTGCTATGGACATCCTGGAAAGATCGGCTGATAGCAGGGCGGCTTGAAAGAAAGAGCCGGATTATCACCGACAAAAATATCCTCAACGGCAATAACTGGCAGGAGACTGCCTGGCAATTGCTGGCAAGGGGCTTTGGCGGGCAGGTAAATGCAGATGCATTTGAGGCCCTCGCACGATCGTTGCCCTATCGTTTGCTTGCCCGCCAGCGCCACCATGTAACAGTGATGGAGGCTTTGCTGCTGGGGCAATCGGGTCTGCTCGAAACGGCACCTGCCGATAAATACCTGTCACTTCTTCGTCGCGAATACGATTTTCTGCAAAAGAAATACGGGTTACAGCCTTCAACGGTACAAATGCAATTTCTGCGAATGCGGCCTGCGTCTTTTCCTACGATCCGGCTATCACAACTCGCCGTGTTTATCCAGCAACACCCTTCATTCTTCCAGGATTTCTTTGGTCGGGCGACAGTATCGGATATGTGCGCCATGCTTAACACCAGCGCGAACGATTACTGGTGCTATCATTATACTGCCCAAACAGCGTCTGCCTACAAACAAAAAAAACTAGGGAAAGATATGGCTGCCAGTATTATTATCAACAGCATTGCGCCACTCGTGTTTGCCCGTGCATCTTCTGCTAACGATGAGCAGGGGAAACAACGCGTACTTGGATGGCTTTCTTCGTTGCCAGCAGAAAACAACAAAATTATCAGCATGTGGCGCAGCTTTGATCTTACTATCAAATCAGCCCTGGAAACCCAGGCATTGCTTGAACTAAAAACGCAATATTGCGATTACAAAAATTGTTTAAGCTGCAGCATTGGCGCACGACTGCTGAGCAACACTTTTTCAATGAGTAAACCGGGGTGAGCAAAAATAAATGGGTAACTTGCAATGATAACAATGGGTTGCCTTATGAATATTTTTGACATTCTCAAAGACGAGTTTACCGGCTTCTTTGGCATCGGACATTGGATCGAGATGTACAAAGCGAATGACTACAGCAGTCTGAATACATTGAAAGGCTTCCAGGGCGCCATAGGTCCATTGATTCCCCTCATTTTGATCATTGAAATCGTTCGCGGCTTTTTCTACAAGCGGTTTAAGATTGAAGACTACCGCATGAATTTTATCATTTTTGTCATCAACCGTTTTATTTCAAGATTTATTTCGATTGCGGCCGTAATTTTTTGTATCCGCCTTTTTACGCCTTTTGCAGTTCTAAAATCAAGTCTTACCTGGTATTGGTTTATCTACGGGTATATTATCTGGGAATTTGCCCACTTCGTGTATCATTACCTCGGGCATAAAGTGCGGCTTTTCTGGTGTCTTCATTCAACGCATCATGCCCCGCAACAGATGAATCTTTCCGTCACCTTTGCACACTTCTTTCTCGAAGCGCCCTATGCAGATGTTATCAGAACCTCTATTTGTATATTAATGGGGGTGGACCCTTTATTGCTTGGTATTATCATGTTTGTTGATGGCACCTGGGGCGCGTTTATCCATGTAGGCGAAAATGTGCTGAAGGACGGCAGAATGGGTTTTCTGAATAGAATTATTCTTACCCCTTCGCATCACCGCGTTCATCATGCAAAAAATCCGTTGTACATGGACACTAATTTTTGCAACCTGCTCAATATCTGGGACCGGGTGTTTGGCACTTTCCAGTATGAAAAGCGCGCCGAAGCACCGGTTTATGGCATTACCCGGGAAATGAATCCGCATAGTTTCACCGATGTCTATTTTGGGGAAATAACATTACTGGCAAAAGACGTTTGGAAAGCACCCGGACTAAAAAATAAACTGTTGTACCTGGTTATGCCGCCGGGTTGGAGCCATACGGGGGAACATAAAACAGCAAAACAGGTGCGCAGGGCGTTTTTGCAGGAGCAAACCAGTTCGGCTCCCGCCAGCACAGAAAAGGCCGCTATGCAGGCTTAGGCATCCCAGTGATAGGCGATCACCGTTTCAAGGTCGGGATGCAGGCTTTTTTTAACCGGGCAATTATCGCCGGTACGTTCCAGGATTAGGCGGGACTTTTCATCCAGCTGCAACGAAGCCGGAAAATACAATGTCACTTCCACTTTACCCACCCGGCGCGGATCAGGAAGCATGTGTTTTTGGACCTCTAGCCGTGCTCCGCTCAAATCGATGCCCATATCAGTAGCTTTGATACCCATGGTTGTGATGATGCAGGTTCCCAACGAAACGCAAAGTAAGTCCGTAGGAGAGAAGCGTTCACCTTTGCCGCGGTTGTCCGTGGGTGCATCGGTTTCAATGATCGTTCCGCTCTGGTTGTGGGTTGCGCTGCACCGCAACTGGCCTTTATAAATGATGGTAGATGTCATGCTCGTTAAAAATGTTTAGAATTAGGTAGAACTTTCTCATTTGAATGTTCAGCGGCTGATAACAAACTAATTTATTTAGTATATTGCAGCTAAATTAGTTAGTAT